>CAZNBU010000001.1:0-5522 GCA_964571035.1 uncultured Planctomycetaceae bacterium
GTTGCGCACCGAAATCGCCGGCCCCTCGCTTTGAAGGCGCGATTGCTTGCCCGCTTCCGGCATCTCGATGTGCACTTCGTTGCTCAACGCACAAGCTCCAGCCGGTACAGAATGTTGTAAACGAGCGACATCACGAAGTCGGAAAAGATCAGCAGGATCAGGCAGATCACAATCGCCTGCATTGTCGCGCGGCCCACTTCCATGCCGCTGCCCCGCACGTTGAACCCTTTGAAGCAACAGGTCAGGGTGATGATCATGGCGAACACGATGCTCTTGCAGATGCCGAACAGGAAGTCGGACATCTTCACGAAGTTCTGCGTTACTTCCATCCAGGCTTCGTGCGAGATGTTGAAGACGTTCAGCCCGACCACATACCCGCCCAGCAGCGCCGACAGGTCGAACAATACCGTGCACGCGGGCAGCATCAGGCAACCTGCAATGAAGCGCGGCGCGACGAGATAGCCCACGGGGTGAATGCCCATGGTGTCCAGCGCCTGGATCTCTTCGCTGACCGCCATGGTGCCCAGCTCAGCGGTGAACCCGGCGCCCACGCGACCGGCAAAGATGACTGCCGAAAGCAGCGGCCCCAGCGTGCGCAGGATCGACACGCCGACAACACCCGCGACAAGCTCCCCGGGGCCGTAGCGCGCCAGCGAAGGCGTGGTCTGCACCACCAGCGACGCCCCCACCAGCCCGCCCAGCAGCACCATGATCACGACGCTGCGGGCGCCGGTGTAGTCCATTTGCACGATGAGGTCGTGGCGCGGGTAGATGCGCTTATTGAATATGCCCCGAACGCCAAAGCCCGCGGCGGCTGCGCCAAAACGTATCGCCGCGCCAAAGGCCGCGATGTAGCGGTTGACCACTGCGCCTAAACCGGCAAGGACGTCGGAGATCACGGACATTTCAGCTTTTTACGCGCAGGGTCGGGTCATGCAACCGCAGTCCCACCCTTCGCGTCCGGCGCAGTCCTTCCTCAAGGTCGCCGTACATCTCGAAACGCCCCAATAGCTCAAGCATGCCCGCCACCGCCGAAGGCACTCCGCATAGCGCCATGCGCCGGCCGGTCAGGCGCAGCCTGGTCTCGACCTCGACCAGCACGGCGACGCCCGCGCTGTCCATCTTCTTTACCCCGGAAAGGTCTACCAGCATGACCCGCGGTGTTTCGGCGAGTGCCTGCTCAAGCTGTTCCCGGAGGGCCAGGGCGTTGCCGGCATCAACGTCGCCGGAAACGTGCACATGAACGTTCTTGTCAACGACCTGGGTCTTGAATTGCAACTTACGCATGGAAGAGCCTCGAATCCCGAGCCTCTCCCCCACTGACGCAGACAGGATACCTGAGATCGCTTCGCGGATACAGGGATGGCCCCCTTGTTCCGCGCGCGCGCATCCCGGATGATCGCCCCATGCCCAGAGTGACCGACCCACCTATGCAGAAGCGGGTAAAACCCGCGATCCTGCTGGGCAGCCTGTTTCTTTCCGGATTTGCTCCCGTCATGCGGGGTACGTGCGGTACGCTTGTGGCTGCCGGGTTGGCGTGTGTGCTTTATGCAGTCGATGCCGGCCCGGAAGCGTGGTGGATCGGGGCGGCGGTGTTTGCGGCCCTGAGCTGGGGGGTTGCCAACGCGGTCCTGAACGACCCGGCAGCCGCCCGCGACCCGGACTGGTTTGTGCTGGACGAGGCGGCGGGGTTTTTCGTCACCCTGGCGTTGATCCCGGCGGGTACGCTCTTGGACATTTTTGCAGGGTTTCTAACATTTCGTTTTTATGACATCGCTAAGCCGTGGCCAGTACGCAGCTTCGAACGCTTGCCCGGCAGCTTGGGGATACTGACAGACGATCTGGCGGCAGGAATTTTCGCGGCTTGGACGCTGTGGGCGATTCGTGCGATAACCCACGGCTGGATGTAAAGAAGGCAGAACGAATGGCGACCAGGCCAAACCCACCGCAATCGGCAGCAAGGTCAGGGCAGGCACGTCGCGTCGGGACACCGGCGCCGGGGCGTAAGTCGACGGGTGCTGCTCCCGCGGTGAAGTCGTCCGGCGCGCTGCCGACTGTATCCGGCGCGCACGCCGCGCAGGAGCACGCCGAAACGCCGCCGCCGCCAACGCAACAGCGCGGCGCGCCCATGCCGCCAAGAGGCAAGCCCAAGACGCGCGGGCTGGCGATCAAGACCAAGATCGTGCTGGCAATGAGCGGGCTGGCCTGCGGCGTTTCGCTGTTGATCTTCCTGATCGTCATGCTGATCGCGACCTCCAGCCTCGAAGACACCATGCTGGAAGCGGGCAAAGGCATGCTGCAACAAGCCGAAGCCATCCACCGCCCCTACCGAGCGGGGTTGAATGACAACGGGTTGATTGCGTACTTCACGCAGCCTGCGAATCACCCGAAGTTCAACCGGTATTGGGAACAGATGGAGACGTCGTGGTTCCACAAGCAGATTCCCGCCTGCCGGAACTTCGCCAACTGGGATCAGTTCAAGGAAGACCGCCTATGGGCGATCATGGCGGGCACAGTGCTGGACAGCGGAGAGCCGAGACTTCTGAACGACACTGATGCCGCGCTCCTGTTCGGCGACGGGTGGAACGACGTGAAAGCTCTCGCGCCCGGCCAAAGGGCGATACCACCAAGCGCGCCGCGAGAGATTAACGATGCCCAGTTCACCAACACGATCAAAGCTCGCTTTGCCAAGCTGTTCACCCGGTACTCGCTGTCTGTTGACCGCAATGCACTGACCGACCTGCGCACGAAGGTTCACCAGGAATCCGAAGAAAAGTTGATCAACGGCCGCACGGGGCTCCGGCGGCAGATCTTTGACCAGTTCCGTGGCGACTACAACCGCGACCTGGACGAGGTGACCAGCGACGAAAACAGCCAGGTTCGGCAGATCGTCTTCTTCTTTCCGGAGGAGTCGGGGCGCATTCTTCCGTGGCTTGAAAACAAGGAGCTAACTGTCGTCAGTCCCTCGGAAGAGGGCGGAACGCCCTATTCGGAGCCGCCAGATGTCCCCCCCGGCGAAATCGACGTAAATCAAAACACCGCCGTGGGCGATGTACCCGCGTATGGCTTCACCAAGGGGCTTGAATCGCAGGAAAAAATTGCGGTGTATCTCGACCGCGGGCAGATTGAGGGGCGTAAGCAGGCGCTGGTGTTCTCGATCGTGGGCATTTCGGCTGTCGGCATCGGGTTGGCGATCATGCTGGCGTTCCTGATCGGCGGCAGCATTACCAAGCCGTTGCAGACGCTGATGAGCGACATCCAGATCATCAGCGGCGGCAACTTTGAGCACCGGCCACGCGCGCACAGCAACGACGAAATCGGCATCGTGTCGCGCCTGCTGGGCGACATGGCGGCCAGCTTGAAAAGCGCGCAGGACGTGTGGCTTGAAAACCAGGGCCGAAAACACGACCTCGACATCGCCAAAGAGATCCAGGAAAACCTGCTGCCTAAGCACGTGCCCCGCATCGCGGGCTACGACGTGTCGGCGTACTACTCGCCCAGCAAAGAGGTGGGCGGCGACTACTACGACTTCTTCCTGGTGGACAAGACGCACCTGGGCATGGTCTGCGCCGACGTGTCGGGCAAGGGCATCCCGGGCAGCATGGTCATGATGATGGCCAAGGCGCTCGTCAGCTACGAGGCCAGCGACAACCTGTCGCCGCGCGACATCTTCTGCAAGGTCAACCGCACGCTGGCCAAGGACATCAAGCGCGGCATGTTCGTCACGGCGTTTTATATGCTGCTCGACATCCCGACCGCGCGCCTGACCGTGGCGTCCGCGGGCCACAACCCATTGCTGCTGTACCGCGCCGCGACCAAGCAGTGCATTGAGGTCAACCCGGGTGGCATCGCGCTGGGGTTTGACAAAGACGGCCGGCTGTTCGAGCGCAACATGAAGGAAGAAGTCATCCAGCTTCAGCGCGGCGACCGCGCCGTGATCTACACCGACGGCGTGACCGAGGCGATGTCGCCCGCGGGCGAAGAGTTCGGTGAAGAGCGGCTGCAAGCCATCACGATCCAGAGCGCGGGCCGGTCCTCGGCGGAGTACCTGACCGCGCTGGTGAACTCGATCCAGGCGCACGCGCAGACGGACGACCAGCACGACGACATCACCATCGTCACGCTGAAAGTGGGATAGCAGGGGCAGGATGTCCGATTCACGCCTTACCGACCGCCTTGAAGTCGAGGCGCACACGCGCAACCTTGCAGCCGTGCGCGAATTCCTGCATTCCGCCATCAAGCGCTCGGCGCTGCCCAAACGTGAAGTCAACAAACTTGTGCTCGCGGTCGACGAAGCGGTCGCGAACACCATCCAGCACGGCACCCTCGACGCAAAGGGCAAGGTCGAAATCGTGGTGGACGCCGACGACGCGCGGTTTCTGGTGCGCGTGCGCGACAACGGCGCGGGCTACGACGTGGCTACCAAAGCCGAAGAGGTGGCGAATCTTGACCTGGCGGCGCACATCGCCGCGGGCAATCGCAAGGGACTGGGGCTGTTCATCATGCGGCGCGTGATGGACGAGGTGCACTACTCGTCGAAGGCGGGCGAGTCGAACGAACTGACGCTGATCAAGTACATCCGGGCGAAGGGCTGAGGGCAGTGAAGGAATTCGAAATCAATCTCGAGCAGCTAAGCCCCGACGTCACGCTGGTGCACGTCGCCGGGTGGCTTGACGCGCATACGTTCACGTTCATGGAAGAGACGATCCAGCGGCTGTTCGGCGAGGGCAAGGTGAGACTTGCCATCAACCTGGCCGACGTCGAGTACGTCTCGTCCGCGGGCGCCGGCGTGTTCATCGGGACACTCAGCGAAAGCAAGAACCGCGGCGGCAACATCGTGCTGATGAACCCCACCGAGGCGGTACAGGAAGTCTTCGACATGCTGGGGCTAAGCCAGGTGTTCAAGTTCGCCAACGATCCCGCCCACGCGCTTGAAATGCTCTCCGGAAAGATCTGAGGGCGGCGCACGTCGCGTTGCGTCCTTCTCTGGCATCGGTTAGAAACCGCCCTCCGTTAGGACGGTGGCATGGCGCGCATTGAACCACGCATCCTGAAAGGCTTCCGGGACTACCTGCCCGAGGTCATGATCCCCCGCACGCGGCTGCTGCGGCGGATTGCGGACGTGTTTGAGCGCTTCGGGTTTGATCCGCTGGACACGCCCTCGATTGAGTACGCCGAAATCCTGCTCGGCAAAGCCGGCCCGGAAGCCGAGAAGCTGTTCTACCGCTTCCAGGACCAGGGCGAGCGCGATGTCGCGCTGCGCTACGAGTTGACGATTTCTCTGGCGCGCGTGGTCGCGCAGTACAAAGGCGACCTGCCGCGCCCCTTCCGGCGCTACCAGATGGGCCCGGTGTGGCGCGCCGAAAGCCCCGCCCGCGGGCGCTTTCGCGAATTCTGGCAGTGCGACGTGGACATCGTGGGCACCGACAGCCTGCTGGCCGACGCCGAGTGCATCGCGGTCGATCATGCTGTGATGCGCGCGCTGAACGTGCCGGGCTATGAGATCCGCATCAACAACCGCA
>CAZNBU010000001.1:5532-41574 GCA_964571035.1 uncultured Planctomycetaceae bacterium
TGACGCCGACATCATCGGCACCCGCAGCCGCGTCGCCGACGCCGAGTGCATCGCCATCGTCTGGCGCGTGCTGAAGTCGCTGGGCCTGTCCGACGCGACGATCGGCGTGAACAACCGCAAGCTGTTCCGCGGGTTGCAGGGGCGCATCGGCGTCTCGGAGCCGTCGGTGATGGACGGTGTGATGCGCGGCGTCGACAAGTTCGACAAAGTCGGCGAGAAGGGCGTGCGGGCTGAGTTGAAGGCGCTGGTCGGCCAGGGCGGCCTGAGCGAACCCGGTGTCGACCTGGTGTTCGACTTCCTGAAGATCGCCGAAGCCAAGGTCTCCAACGCGCAGCGCGTTGACCAGCTTGAAGCGTTCCTTGGTGCCGGTGAAATGGGCGCGCAAGGTTGCGCCGAGTTGCGCGAAGTGTTGCGTGCAATTGATGGCTTGGGCGTGCCGGACGACGTCGTCCGGGTGGACCCGACAATTGTCCGCGGGTTGGACTACTACACCGGCACCGTGTTCGAAACCTTCCTCAAGGACCTGCCGGGGTTCGGCAGTGTCATGTCCGGCGGGCGCTATGACGGCCTGATCGGGTTGTTTGCGGGCGAAGAGATTCCCGCCGTAGGGATCAGCGTCGGCATCGACCGGCTGATCAGCGCGCTGGAAGAGTTGAAGCTGCTGCCGAAGTCACGCAGCACCGCGGCTGTACTGGTGACGGTGTTTTCGCCCGAAACGCTGGATTTCAGCCTGCGCGCAGCGCGTGAGTTGCGACGCGCCGGAGTTCCCACTGAACTGTACCTCGACACCAAAGCCAAGCTCGGCAAGCAGTTGAAGTACGCCAGCCGCAAGGGCTTTCCGCTGGTCGTGATCGCGGGCTCCGAGGAAGTGAAGGAAGGCGTGGTCAGCCTGCGCGACATGGCGACCGGCGAGCAGCTACGCGTCACGATTGAGCAACTGCCGCAGGTGGCGCAGGACAACTATGTCGAGCCCGATCCCGGCACACCCACCGGCCGCAGTTGGGACTGGGCGTTCCGCGAAGACATGATCGACCGCGTGCCCGCCGTCGGCGGCGTGTTCCTGCTGCGCAACGACCGGCATGAGGTGCTCAAGTGCGGGTGGGCCGCGTACGGCAAGCTGCCGGAAACGGTGCGCGACAGCGTAACCGCCGAGCAACGCGCCGAGGTGGCTACGTTCGACTGGTACGAAATCCGCGATGACAAGCTAAGCCAGATGCTGGCCGACTTCATGAATGAGAAACTGCAACCGAAGTTCGGCCCGTAGCTACGCCCACGCCTTCATCTTTGCGGCAACCTGCGGCTCGTCCTCGGGGCGGATCAGCTCGGCGAAGCTGTCCCAGTCAATGAACTCCAGCTTTTCCTCGCCCGGACCTGCGCCGATTGCTTCGCGCGAGAACTCGGAGATACGGCGAACCTCGAACGCGAGGCAGCGGTAGTCCGGGGCGTCTTCATCGGGCGGCGGTTGGTGTCGCGGGTGGCCGTCGGGCGGCTTGCTGGCACTGATGACCAACGGGTGCTTTTGCGCCTGCTTGATCGCCTTGCGCACACCGTTCGCGTCGCGCAGCGGTGCGATCTGGCGCAGCAAGACCACGGCACCGTTCTCGCCTTGCTTCGCCCGCTCGCTCAGCATGGCGATGAAGTCAAAGGGAGCAATCTCGCGTACCTCGTGCTTCGCAATCAGCTCCAGCGCGCTCTCGTCGCCTTGCGGTGTCAGCACACAGATCCGGTCGGGTGAAGCCACCTGCTTCGCAATCAAAAGCTGATGGTCCAGCAGGTTGACGCCGCCCACCGAAAGCTCGCCAGGCGAAGCCATGCGCCCGCCGGTCATTCGCACCTGCCGCGTAACTTCAATGCCCACCCAGATGTTTTCCGCGTCGCTCATGGCTGCGCCACCCTACTAAGGGGCGGGCAGGCTGCTACTATTCCGCCATGAAGACCGCGCTGGGCACCGTTGCGTTCATTTCGCTGGGCTGCCCCAAGAACCTGATCGACAGCGAATCCATGCTGGGCCAGATTGCCGGCGAGGGGTTCGTCGTCACGCCCGACTACGAAAGCGCGGATGTGGTCGTAATCAACACCTGCGGGTTCCTCGACGCCTCGCGCAAGGAATCGCTCGACCACATCAACCGCATGGTGGAGCTGAAACAGCAGGGTGCCGTAAAGCGCGTGGTGGTTGCCGGGTGCATGGTCGGCAATTATCGCCCGATGCTGGACCAGCAGGCGCCGGGCGCCGACGCGCTGGTGAGCGTCAATGACCGGGTGAGGCTTGGCGACGTGCTGCGCGAGCTGGGCAACTCCGGCGAGCTTTCCCGCGCCGTCGCCATCAGCGATCCTGACGCGCGTGGCACGGTCTACGACGACCGCGCCCGCATGCGCATGACGCCGCGACACTACGCTTACCTGCGAATCTCGGAGGGTTGCGACCACAAGTGCGCCTTCTGCACGATCCCGTCCATCCGCGGGCGCTTTCGATCCAAGCCGCGCGCACAGATCCTGGAAGAAGCGCGCGAACTGGCAGCCGACGGCGCCAAAGAGCTGATCATCGTGGCGCAGGACAGCACCTACTACGGCCTCGACAGTGAAGGCCGCAAGTCGCTGCACGAGCTGCTGGCTGACCTCGCGCAGGTAGACGGCATCGAATGGATTCGCCTGATGTACGCCTACCCCACGCAGGTGACGGACGGATTGATCGACCTGCTGGCGAACGAGCCGAAGCTGCTGGGCTACATCGACATGCCCTTGCAGCACATCAGCACGCCGGTGCTGCAACGCATGCGACGCGGCAGTACGCGCGACACCACGCTGCGGTTGATTGAAAAGCTGCGGTCGCGAGTGCCGGGGCTGACGCTGCGCAGCACGTTCATTGTCGGGTTCCCCGGCGAGACGGACGAGCAGTTGGACGAACTGCTCGACTTCGTGCGCCAGGGCCACATCGACCGGGCGGGCGCGTTTCCTTACTCGGATGAAGACCAAGCCGCCAGCTACGCACTGGATGGCAAGCTGCCCGAGGATGTGATCACTGAACGCCACCGCCGCTTCATGGAGGTCGCGCGCGAGGATCTGTTCCGGCGCAACGAGGCGCTGGTCGGCACGACGATCCAGGTGATCGCCGAGGGCCAGTCGCAGGACCCGAAATACCCCACCGAAGCCCGCTCAAGGGCCGATGCCCCTGAAATTGACTGCACCGTCCGCATGAAGGGCCGCATTGAACCGGGCACGATCACGAACGCCAAAGTCGTCCGCAGCCTCGGGTACGACCTGCTGGGTGAGCCCGTAAGTTAGTAGCGACCAAAGTATAATCCCTGTGGTGGCAATCACTTGCAACTGCGACACGGTCGCACAGGTCGTTTCATCTGGAATGACCCCTCGAAACGCGCCTGCCGGGCTAATTAAGGACGCGTCGGCGCACCTCGGGCGTTACATCACTGGTAGAGGGAATGGCCGCAGAAGGCCGCAACAAGCGCTGTCTAAACGTTGACACGCTTCAAGGATAGGCTATACTAACTTCTGCGGTTGATTGAACGTCGGCTTGAGTGACCCCTTATGCCTCGCCGGCGCCCACCCCTCCGCCAGTGAAAAGTAAAGCCCGATGCAGTGTGATCGCCCACATTGCACCGGTGCCATGCGGCCGAGACGTGATTGAAAGGGTAGCTTTACGCTCTCCTTTCCGGCCCTTTCTGCGCGTCTCGGCCCTCTCCTTTAACCCGCGATCGCCTATGCTGCACCCCGCCCGGAATAGGCTGGGCGTTCTGGCTGTTTGCTCAGCGCATGAAGATCGGCATTGTCTGTTACCCAACCCATGGCGGGTCCGGCGTGGTCGCGACCGAGCTTGGGGCTGCCCTGGCCGAGAACGGCCATAGCGTCCATATCATCAGCTATGCCATCCCGTTCCGGTTTGAGAGCTTCCGCCCCAACCTGAAGTACCACGAAGTTGAGGTGACAGCCTACCCGCTGTTCCGCTACCCGCCGTACGACCTGGCGCTGGCGGGCACGATCATGGAAGTTGCGCAGCAGTACGGCCTGGACATCCTGCACGCGCACTACGCCATTCCGCACGCGGTAAGCGGCCACCTGGCGCGCGAGATGCTGAACGGCGGCGGCAAGGACGTCCGGTTGATTACGACGCTGCACGGCACGGACATTACCATCATCGGCCAGCAGCGGATCTTTCAGCGCGTGACAGCCTTCGGCATTCGGCAGAGCGACGGCGTTACCAGCGTGTCCGCGGAGCTCAAACGCCGGGTGATCCAGACCATCGACTGCGGCGCCAGCAACATTGAGGTGATCCCGAACTTCGTCGACACCAACCGCTTCAAGCCGGGGTGCTGCCCGGACAAGCGCTCACAACTCGCCGCCCCGGACGAGAAGATCGTGTTCCACGTAAGCAACTTCCGCGAGGTGAAGCGGCCGAAAGACGTGGTCCGGGCCTTTGCCGCGGGCACCAAGGACGTGAAGGCGCGGCTGGTGCTGGTGGGCGACGGGCCGGAACTGGGCGCAACGCGGGAGTTGGCGCGCGAACTCGGTGTTGCGGACCGCGTGACGTTTCTAGGCACCTACGACGCGATCTGGGAGTTGCTGCCGCAGGCGGACCTGTTCTTCCTGCCCAGCGAGTACGAAAGCTTCGGGCTGAGCGCACTGGAAGCCATGGCGTGCGGCGTGCCGGTAGTAGCCAGCAACACCGGCGGGCTGCCGGAGGTCGTTGAGCACGGCGTAAGCGGTCTGCTGCACCCGCCCGGCGACGTTGACGCATTCGCCGGGGCAATCCGCACGCTGCTGACCGACGACGCAACAAGAAGCCGCATGGCAGAAGCCGCCCGCGAACGCGCCATGAGCAGCTTCCGCCAGGAAGCGCTGCTGCCGGTGTGGGAGAGTTACTACGAGCGAATCCTGAGCTCGCCGCGCCGCGCCTAGCTAGCCAATCCACCGCTCGATCCACCCCAGCACTTCGCCGTACCAGTGGATGCTGTTCTGTGGCTTCAGGATCCAGTGGTTCTCGTCGGGATAGACCACAAGCCGGGCGTCGCGGCCCTGGGCCTTGTACGCGTTGTAGGTCTGCAGCCCCTGGGTGTACGGCACGCGGTAGTCCAGCTCGCCGTGGATCACGAGCATCGGCGTCTTGAACCCCTTGCTGTGGCGCATCGGACTGTAGCGGTCGAGCCCCCCAAGGTCGCCCCACGGCTCGCCGCCGAGTGCCTTTTCGCGCCCCGGCGTTACGTCGCGGGCGTATTGGGCTTGCAGGTCGCTTACGCCGGCGTGGTTTACCAGGCACTTGAAGCGTTCGGTGTTCGCGGCAATCCAGCTCACCAGGTACCCGCCGTAGCTGCCGCCGGCTGCGGCGAGGCGATCGGGGTCAGCCCACCCGCGCGCCACAAGCGCGTCGGTCGCGCGCATGATGTCGTCGTACGGCCGCCTGCCCCACTCGCCCATGATGCACTTGGCGTACTCCTGCCCCCACCCGGTGCTGCCGTGGAAGTTGACCATCACGGTCAGCCATCCCCTGGCCGCCCAAGCCTGCGCGCACCAGCGCCAGTGCCACGAATCGCCAAAGCTGGCGTGCGGGCCGCCGTGGATCAGGTGGACGGTCGGCAGGTTCTTCGGGTCGGTGACTCCGGGCGGCAGCAGGATCCAGGCCTGCACCTGAGCACCGTCGGCGCCCTCAAAGTACAGCTCGCGCGACTCGCCCAGCGCGACGCCTTTCAGCACCGGCCCCGAGAAGTCGGTCAGTTGCTGCTCGTCGTTGCCCGCCAGCGCAAAGCTGACGCATTCGGCTGGCTTAGCGAGTGACTGCGCGCAGCACCACACGCGCCCTCCGGCGACTTTGAGGCCCGAGTATGTTCCGCCGCGCGCCAGCAACGCGGGCTCCGCGTTCTTGTCCAGCGGCATCGTGTACAGCGCGCTGGCGCCGCGATCCTCCGCGCTCAAGACCAAGTTGCGCTCGTCCGCGAACTCCCAATCCGCGGCGCTGCGGTCCCAGCTTTCCGCGAGCACCTGCCGCTCGCCTGTGGCGCGTTCGTACGCCACGGGCCGAACGCGGTCGGCGTAGAAGGAGTTGTCTTCCTGCACGCCGAACACGATCCACTCGCCGTCCGACGAGTAGCGCGGGCGGGCGGCGTGGCTGCCCGACCATTCCGTGATCAGCTTCGGCTCGCGCTTCTCGTGACCGGTGGAAATCAGGAACACGCCCGAAATCAGTTGATCGTACGGCGCCACCGTGCGGTTCGCCGTGAGTGCGATCTCGCTGCCGTCGGGGCTGATGGCCCAGGTGCCAGCCGCATCCATCAATGGCAGGAAGCGGCGGAAGTCGGGCGTCAAATCACGCACCGCACCACTTGCGATCTCCAGCGACCACAGGTGCTGCCATGGGTCCTCGCACACCCAGTGGTCCCAAAAGCGGTAGAAGCGGTCTTCACTGACCTTGGCTTTGACTTTGCTTTCCTTGCGGCGGGCAGCCTCCTCCGCGGTGGCCTCAACGGTGAAGTGCCCGTCGTACAACGCGGAGACGAACGCCACGCGCTTGCCGTCAGGGAACCACTGGGGGTCGCTGACACCCAGCGGCATGTCGGTCACCTTGCGCGGCTCGCCGCCGCCCAGCTCCAGCAGCCACAACTGCGGCTTGTCGCCGCCTGGCCCGGGCGCCTTGCGCACGAACACAACATGCGTGCCGTCGGGGCTGATCGCGGGCTGTGACGCGCTTTCGGTCTCGCTGGTCAGCGGCTTGAGCGTGTCGTCCCGCTTGATCCAGAGGCGGGTCAGCCCCTCGTTCTTTTCGATGTCGTAGGTAGTAACCGGGATGATGCAGAACGAGCCGTCGGGCGCGGGCACCGGGTTGCCCACTCGGGGCAGACGCCAGAGCAGCTCGGGCGTGAAACGATTGTCAGGCACGGCAACCTCCGCCATCAAAGCTATCGCGTGCGCAGGGTGTGTCCATAACCCGCCGAAAATGCAAAGCCCCCGCGATTGCGGGGGCTGCATGTTTCGGTCGGTGCCGGGCTACTTCTGGACGCTGGTCTTGCTGGGAAGGCCGATGCTCAGTGCATCCGGCTCACCCATGTAGACCTCAACGCGGCGGTTGCGCTGCTTGGCTGCGCTGTTGTTGCCACCAGCGATCGGCCAGTTCTCGCCGAACCCGGCGACAAAGATGCGATCCTTCGGCAGACCCTTGGAGACCATAAAGTCGCGGACAGCCATGGCGCGCATCGTGCTGAGGTGCACGTTGTCCTTGATGCCCTTGCCTGTCAGCTTCTTGATCGGGTCAGTGTCGGTGTGACCGTCAATGCGGCAGAAGACGTTCGGGTTGGACATCTCGCCCTTCATCACGTCGGCCAGCTTGCCGAGACGCGACTTGGTGTTGTCGGTGAGTGTCCACGAGCCGCTCTGGAACAGCACGCCGCTATCGTCCAGGCGCACGCCCATCGCGTTGCCATTGCGTACGAACTCCCACTCGCTCTTGTTAGCGCCCCTCCAGATGTCCTTGAGCTGGTCCGTCAGGTCGGCCTTGCTCATGTTGCTGGCCGCCTTGATGTCGGCCAGCGACTTCTCAAGCAGCACGTTGTCGCCGCGCAGCTTGGTGACTTCGCCTTCGAGGCGGCGGTTTTCTTCAGCCAACGCCGCGTTTGCTTCCTGTTCGCTTTCCAGTTGCCGCGTGTTGCGGTTGAACTCCTCAAGCGAGACACACCCGCCGAGCAGCGCCACGGCGGAGACGGACACGAGAATCAATAGAACCTTCTTCATGGCTACTCCTGGAGAGTTAGGTAGCAATTAGGGTGTTGGCGCACCTCGGCCAAGCCAAAGGGGACATCGGCAAGGGCAAGGCCGACCCTTTGAACAAACTGCGAAAATTGTCGGTCGATTGCGGGGTGGCTACTCGCCAGGCTCGTTGGCCTTGCGGCGGGCTTCGCGAATGCGCACTTCGGCGGTGATGGACTTGGCCAGCTCGTCCAGCTTGTCGCGCAGCGACTGGTCACTGGTGTCGTCGCGCATGGCTTCGCACAGGCTGGCGTCGGATTCCAGAAACGCGCGCGGGTATGCTTCCACCAGCTTGGCAAGCTCGTCGGCAGCATCCTTGCGATCCTGAATCTTCTTGCCGCGCCGAATGCGCTTGTACTTTAGCGACTTGATGCGCGCCTCCACCATGCCTTGCGACGCAAGTTCCAGGTCCTGCTTGGTCTGCGTGGTCAGCAGCTTGCCGGCTGCTTCGCGGGCCTGCTGCACCTGCTCGAAGCGCTCCTCGGTGATGATGGACCCGCGGTCGCGCGCGATGAAGATGATCTCCACCACGGCGTTCTGCGCGTTGTATCCGCCTTGCTTCAGGTGCCGGATCAACAAGTCCCAGAACGCGGTTGTGCGTTCTTCGCCTTCCTTCTGCGCTTCCAGCTTGACGAACTCCTCGCAGACGCGGCGCTTGTCTTCCGCTTCCGGCTCACCTTCAGGCGTGAGCACCGGCTTGCCGACGAGCGAGTACCCGCCCGACGCGATCGACTTCAGGGCGAACAGCGCGCGAATCGCCTGGTCAGCCTTCAGCGTCTTGGGATCGGTGTACAGCAGCGAGACCGAACGCAACTCGGTCTTGCCGTACAGCACCTCCTGCACCGTGATCTCAACCTGGAACCCGCCGCTGACACGCGTGCGCTGTGCTGACGCCACGCCCTGCACAATCAGGTCGCACTCAGCCAGAATCACGCGCCCGAAATTGGACTCGTATTCCGCCGCGAGCGGCGCGCAGACCAGCAGTGCCAGCAGCAGGGCGCGCATCATTCGCCTTCGGGCTCCTCGGGCGCGGGGGTGACCTTCGTGACTGGGCCACTGACCACTTCGACCATCTGCTCGGGCACGAGGTACTTCAAAGCCACGCGCTGGATGTCCTCAGCCGTGACGGCATCGATGCCCTGCGCGAACTTGACCAGGTAATCAAACCCCAGGTCGAACCGCTCCATGTTGACCAGCATGCCTGCAAGCTGGCCCGTCGTTTCCAGATCAAAGACGAAGTTGCCCTTCAGGTAATCCTTGGCGGTCGTGAGTTCTTCGGCGCTGACGGGCGTAGTGCGAATCTCGTCAATCAGCTTGTACATCGTCTTGATCGACATCTCGACGTTCTCCGGCCGTGTGCCGATGTAGCCCACAAACGCGCCGGGATAGTGCCCCGAGCTGCCGCTGATGTTCGCGAACGCGCTGTAGGCCAGCCCCATCTGGTCACGCAGCACGCGCGAGAACCGGTCGGTGAACCCGGGCGAGGTGCCGAGGATGTTGTCCATCACCCGCAGCGCCAGGTAGTCCGGGTTGTCGCGCGTGACACCCAGCGTCTGCAACCGCACCACCACCTGGTCCTTTTCGGGGTGGTCGATGGCAACCCGCTTGCGCGCGGGGTCCACCTTGGACGCATCAAAGCTGCTGAAATGAAACACCTGCGCGCCTTCCAGCTTCTCCGGGCGCGCGAACTTGTGCTTCGGGAACTGCAGCGGCTCGGCGGGTTTGCGCCAGTCGCCGAACGCCGCGGTGATCTGCTGCAACAGCGAGTTGGCGCTGAAATCCCCCACGGCTGCGATCACGCAGTTGTCCGGGCGGAACCACTTGCGGTGCCATTGCTGCACCTGCTCGCGCGTGAAGGCGGTTACGCTGGCTTCAGTGCCCTGCGACGGCCGCCCCAGCGGGTTCGCCGGGCCGAAGATCGCCGCGCCGGCCGCCGCGCGCGCGAACCACGCGGTTTCGTTCTTGCTGGATTCGATCTCGGAGAGTGTCTGCTTTCGCAACAGCTCAATTTCCTGCTCCGGAAACGTCGGGTGCTGCATGCATTCGGCCAGCACCTTCATCGCGGTGCCGCGATGCTCGCTCAGCGCGCGCACGGTGGCGCCATCGGCGCCCACACTCAACTGGCCGCCGATGCTCTCCATCAACTCGGCGAGCACCTGCTTGCTCCAGCTTTTGGTGCCCGCATCCAGCAACGTGCCGGTGAAGGCTGAAAGACCGGCCTGTGGGGCGGTCTCCGCGGCGCGGCCGCTGCGAACATCCGCGGTAATTGTGAGCAAGGGCAGTCCCGGCCGCTCCAGCAGCAGCACGGTCAGGCCGTTGGGCAGCACGTGCTTTTGCACAGGCAGCGGCTGCGGCTTGGCGTCAGCCACCGTCGCCCCGGCCCCTTCCGGCGACAGCTCGGGCACCAGCCACCCGGTGACGCTGTTCGCCGCGCCGAGATACTCGCGGGCGACACGCTGCACGTCGGACGCGCTTACGCTGCGAATGCGCTCGGGCTGCGAGAGCGCGAGGCGCCAATCGCCCAGCACAACCTCGGCTTGCCCCAGGGTGCTGGCGATGCTGCTGCTGCTTTCCTGCTGGAATAGCAGGCCTGCAATGATCTTGTTGCGGGCGCGCTCAAGCTCAGAGTCCGTTACGCCCTCTTCGACAAGCTTGTCCACGACGGCCTGAATGCCGGCGGTCAGCTCCTCGCGTGTGTGGTCGGGCGAGAGCGATGCCCACATCCAGAACGTGCCCGAAAGAATCTGCTCCTGGTGACCGGAAGCAACGCCGGTCGCGATGCCGGCATCGTCCACCAGGGCGCGGTACAAGCGGCTTGTCACGCCACCGCCGAGAATGGTTGCCAGTACGTTCAGTGCGGCTTCGTCGTCGTGGCCGGCTGGCTGCGTGAGATACAGCCGCCCCATCTCGACGACGCCGGACGCGCTCTTTACTTCAAGAGTCTGTGCGCCGTTGCGCTTGATCTCGCGCGGCTTGGGCCGATCAAGCTCGGGCCCGCGAGGCAGGTCGCCGAACAGCTCAGTCACGACCGGCTTGGCTTCTTCCACCGTGATGTCCCCCACCAGCACCAGCGTCGCGTGGTTCGGGTGGTAGTGCGCGTCATAGAACAGGCGCATGTCGCGGCGCGACGTGTCCTGCACATCCTGCGGCCACCCCAGAACCGGGTGCGAGTACGGATGACCGGCGCCGTGCTGCGCCTGCGTCAGGCGCTCCCAAAGCTGGTCGCTGGGGTCGTCGGCTGAGATGTCGCTTTCGGACTGGACCACCTTCTTCTCGGCGTCGAACTCCTTGAGGTCCAGCGTCAGGTGGCGCATCCGGTCGGCTTCGATCTTGAGGCCTTCCTTGTAGCGGCTCTTGGGAAGGTTGATGAAGTAGGTTGTGTAGTCGTTGCTGGTAAACGCGTTGTTGCTGCCGCCGTTGCGCACGGTCACGCTGTCCACCTCGCCGACTTTGTAGTTGCGGCTGCCCTTGAACATCATGTGCTCAAGGAAATGCGCCATGCCGGTGATGCCACGGCGCTCGTCCATCGATCCCACCTTGTACCATACGTAGCTGCTGACCACCGGCACAGCCGGGCGGTTGACCACCACAACCTTCAACCCGTTCTCCAGCGTGAACTCGCTGGCATCGAGGCCGCGTTTGGCGGGCTTATCCTGCGCAACGGCAGGGGCAATCGAGGTGGAAACCAGCAGGGCAAGCGAGGTAAGCAGCATCAAACGTGGCAAGGGAGGCTCCTTATCAGAACGGGCGCCCGGCGAAGGGGGCGCCCGTAGAGTATTACGCATTCGGCGACTATCGCTAGTCGGTGAAAACCATCCGGTGCGTCGGCAGGTCGCGATCGAGCACGAACTCGACTTCCACGCCCTCGCTGCTCGGCGTCGCCGCCACCCAGCGGGTCAGGGGGAGGTACCCGTTCGCCGACACGCGGAACAGCTCAGGCTTGCCGGTGGCCTCGACCACGATTTCGCGTGTGGGCGTGGTGCCTACCGCAACCCAGATGCCTTCCTTGTTGTACCACTCGACCAGCGCGCCGGGCGGTGTGCTGCGGATGATGGCTCCGGTCTTGGGAGCGTGGAACTCGTAGAAGTTCTGGGCGGCGCGCTGCGCGGCGAACTCGGCTTCATAGCGCGAGCTCAGCCCCACTTCTCCAACGCGGCTGGGACGCTCCTGGGAGACGCCGCAACCCGCCACGACTACAAGCAGCGCTAGCAGTGCGCACAGACGAACAATCGTCATGGTTCAGTCCTGCAGTGTCCGGGGGTGCTGCGGAGGATAGCCGGACGCAGGCAGCAGGTAAAGTGCGGGTTCACAGGCCCAGGCGCGGCTTGGCCAACTGCACAATCGCGTCGGCCACCTGCTCGGGGGTCATGTCGCTGGTATCGAGCTCAACGGCGTCAGGGGCCTTGCGCAGGGCGCCCACTTCGCGGCTTTGGTCGAGGTGGTCGCGTTTGCTGACGTCTTCAAGGATTTCGGGGTAACTGACGTCCATGCCCTTTTCCGCCAGCTCTTTGTGGCGACGGCGGGCGCGCACCTCAGGCGAGGCGTACATGTAGACCTTCAGCAGCGCATCCGGAAACACCACTGAGCCCTGGTCGCGGCCCTCGGTGACAAGGTCGCCCTGGCCCGCGATCTCGCGCTGCATTGCGACCAGCTTGGTGCGGACTTCCACCACGTCGGCTACGTGGTGGATGTTGCGGGTCACTTCCAGCGTGCGGATCTTGCCGGTGACTTCTTCCTTGCCAAGAAACACCTTCATCGGCCCGTCGGTCACCAGCTCAACGCGCAGTGCCAGCGACGCGAGCGTGCCGGCGACCGCCTTCGGGTCTTCCAGCCGCACACCGCTGCGCATGCAGTGCAGGGTGACGGCGCGGTACATCGCGCCGGTATCGAGGTAGCGCACCCCCAGCCGCTGGGCGGTCAGCCGCGCGATGGTGCTTTTGCCGGCGCCTGAAGGGCCGTCGATTGCGATGACTCGTTTCATTCCTGTCCTGACTGGCCCAGCTTGATGCGGACCCTCATTCGAACGCCTGATACGCGCGTCATCACTCCACGATTTTCGGTCGGCACAAGGCTGATGCTGCGCATGCCCTCAACCGTGACGCCGGTGTCGTCCGGCAGCTTGATCGCCGCGCCGTCCAGCTTGGCCGAGCCGTCCTTGCCCTGCGACAGCCTGCTGCCGCGCAGTTCATACTGATCGCGCTTGAGCAGGATCGGCCCGGTGGCATCCAACGCAATGACATCGCCCGCGCCGTTGAACGTCACCACGAGGTCGCGCAGCGTCAGGTTCATCGGCGGCGTGCCTACGTTGCGCGCGTAGAAGTCGGCTTCCAGCCCGCCGCGGGCGGCGATGTCGATCAGCGCATCCAGCAGCTTCCGCGCGCGGCGCAGCCCCCCTAGCGCTTCTTTCTCGCGCGAATCCTCGTCCTGATCGGGCAGCAGCGGCGTTTCGCCACTCAGCATGGCGCGCGCGGCGTCGATCGCGTCAAGCGCCTTGCGTGGCTGTTCAAGCTCGGCGGGAACGTTTTCGGCGCCGGTGTCGATGTCGCCGATCGCGCGCGCCAGCGCGTCGCGGGCCTGCGTTGCAAACTCGATTCGCGCGGCAACCTCCAACTTCTTGGTAACCGCTTCGCCCAACAGGTCGCGCACCACCTTGCGCGACGTGCGGGGGAACACCTTCTTGGCAACCGCTTTGCCCAGCAGGTCGCGCACTGCCTTCAGCGACTTGCCGGGGAACACCGTATCCACGGGACGCATGGTCAACTCAAGGCGGTCGTCGGCTTTCAGGACCCACTCGCCGTCGTACGAAAAGACGCCCGTGCGAACGTACTGGCCGAAGAACTCGGCTGCACGCTCAAGGTGCAGTTGCGAGCTACCAAGCAGCACGGCTGTGAAGGGCGATTCGCTGCCGTCTTTCCCCTGCGCGCCGGTGATCTCGATGGCGGTGGAGGCAGCGGCATCCACGCCGTCCATGTCAGAGCGCACGACGGCGTCGCCCTCCAGGCGCAAGACGTTGATCGCGGGCGGTTCTTCACCGTCCGGCCCGGGCGCGAGTGAACGGAACGAGCGCATGAAGGCGCGCTCGCCCGAGAGGTGATACAGGTGCTGCACTTCCGGCAACCTGAGCTCGGCAAGGTCGTTCAGCGCGGACGCGCCCGCGCGCGGCGGCTCAAAGTCGCCGTAGACGAGAAATGCGCGCGGCTGCTCAATCTCAAGGGTGCGGCTTTCTTCTTTGCCCGCATCGCGCAATGACGCGATGGTGCATTTGCTTCCGAATTCCACCCACCCTGCATCCGGGCTGGGAAGATCGCGCTCCTCAGGGTTCCGCCGTGGCAGGCGGTTGAGCGTGTCCAGGAAGAACTGGATGCTGTCACGGTCACGCACGACAAGCCGGCCGGGGCCATCCACTTCCGTGACCAGGACGCCGCCGCTGCCGCGAGTGCGCAGGTTGCCGGCCAGCAGCAGGTCGTACCCCAGGGTCGCAACCGCGCCCTCCGTGCCTTCGGCGGCAAGATCAGCCGAGCGCAGGATGCCGTCGACCAGCTCGACGGCGACCACGCTGCCCGTGAGCGACACCAGGTTGGCGTCGTCGCGCGGCAGCGGGTAGTGCACCAGCGAAACTTGCCCGTGCGCGGCAATGCGCAGATCGCCCGCGCCATCGCGCGTCGTCAGCACTCCCAGTTCAAGCGTGTCGCGGGCGTTGACCGTCAGGCGCCCGTCGCGCCGCGGGATTGGAGCGCGCGACCGCAGCCCAAGCGCGGTGCGAAGCACATCGGCCATCGCGAAGTCGGCGTACACCACCGCCATGGTCTCGGGCCCGTCGACACGCACGTCGCAGCGGTTGCCGATCAGCGTGCCCTCGGCGCGTGAGCCGGTTACCGTTGCGCGTGAAACCTCCGGCGCTTCGCCCGCGCCGGGCACCGCACCCGGAAACACGCTCAGCAGCGGAGAAAACCCCTGCCCGACGACGTCGAACGAGTGGCTGTAGGATTTCGCGGTGTCGCGCCATGAGAACAGGCGCACCTGCGTGCCGACAATTTGCCAGTCCGGCACGCCGTTGCGCAGGCGCTTCACGTTCGCGCCGCCGAACAACTCCACGCGCGCGCTTTGCGGCGAGCCGCCGCCTTCGGTGTTGCGGGCGAACACGTCGACATAGTCGTCGGCACGCAGGTTCATGGCGATGAGTTCTTTGGTGTCTTCGTCTTCGCCGCGGTCCAGCGTGAGCTCCGGGTAGATGCCCAGCCGAAGCTCGGTGTGCAGCGGCAACTGCCGGTAGGTCAGCTCGCCGCCACGGCCGCGCATGCCCTTGCCGCGCAGTTGCACGTTGCTGGTGGCGGTGAACTGCACGTTGGTGAGCACCGTGATCTGCTCGCCCTTCGGCTTCTTCTCGTCGCGCGGCACGCGCTTTAGATCGCCTTGCAGCTCGATGTACTCGGACGTCACCTGGAAGTCCTGGTTCTCACTCAGCACCTGCATGCTCGCACGCCGCAGCATGCTGAGCGACGCGCGCTCGCCGCCGTCGGTGAGTTCCAGCGACGCATCGCCGAAGCAGCCCAGTGTTACGCTGGCGGCTTCGGTCTGCTCGCCTTGGAGGTTCGGCACGGAATCCAGCTTGACGGTCATACTGGCGCCGCGCGTGGACTTGAGTTCCAGCTTCTTGAGCTTGAACCCGGTTGGCACCAGCTTGCCTGCGGCGTTCGGGGCCTTCACGGTGTCGAGTTCCAGCGACGCGGTGGGGTCCTTGATGCTGGCTGAAAGTGCCCCGTCGCCGGTCTTGAGAGTAGCGTCGCCCGGCGACGTCAGCTTCAGCGTGAGCGGATCGCCGAGCGAAAGCTCACCCTTGCCCGGCGGGAACGTCAACGTTCCGCCGTCCGGCAACTCCGTGCTTAACCCGCTGGGGCATGCGAACGCGCCGGTCTTGGGCGAGTAGTTGAACTCTTTCGCGGTGATGGAGTAGACGTCCTCGCCACTGAACACCCGCAGCTTCGCGTCATCCACCTGCACCAGCCCGTCGGCGCGCTTATGCGCACGCGAGCCCTCCAGCACCGCGCGGCGGCCGTCGTCGTCGAGAAAGATCACGCGGTAGTTCTTGATTTCCAGCCGCTCAACATCCGGCAGGCCCTGCGCCGCAAGCGACGCAGCCGTGAGCGCAAGAAGCGCAAGCAGGCTACTTCTTAGTGCACTCAAGAGTGAGCCCCGTGATCTTCTCGTACTGCTCGTCCGACAGGCCATCGCGGACGTGCTTGGCCGTCAGCCTGTCGTACCGGATCCAGAGGGAATGCCACCACTCCGGCTGCTTGAGCGTGGCAATGGTGGTCTTGTTCTGGTCATTAAGGTCGTCGATCGGCGGGTTGAAGTCGAAGTCCTCCGGCTTCAACGCGCCGAGGTCCACGATCACCCGGACGTTTTCTTCGTTGAAGCGATCCTGCTGGCCCTTTGCGACAAGCAGCTCGACTTTCAGCTCCTTCTGGATGCCGCCGGTGGGTCGCACACTGTAGTCCTGAAGCCAGGCCGGAAGCAGAACCTGAACCGGAAAGGTCTGCTGAAGCGGAACGGTGTCCTGCTCTTTCGTGAAGTGAAACTCAAGGTTGACGTGGGTGACCGGCTCCGTGCCCGGCTCGCCGTCGGCGGGCTTGGTCACTTGCAGCACGGTGATCTCATCCCGCACCGCGAACGCCGCGGATACGGTGAGCTTGGCCTCCTGTGAAAGCAGCTGCTCGATCGTCTTGTTCTCGTTGGTCCTGCGGATGTTGATCGTCTCGCCGACATCCAGCCTTTGCAGCGCAAGCTTGGCTTCGGTGGCTGTTCCGCCCAGTTGTTCAATCCGGCTTAGCGGGCCGCGCACCTTCAGCTCGGTGCCGGGAACCACGCTGATCTTGTGCGCGTAGCCCGGTACCTTGCCGACGATGCCGCCGCTTGCGCTGAGATCCACAACCGCGGGCCGGGTTACATAGGGCTCCAGCTCGACCACTACCTTCTCGCCGGTAACCGCGACCACGTCCAATTCCGCCGGTTGCTTGCTGTCGTCAGAGACACGAATGTCGTCGCGCCCGATCTCAAGGGTGATGGGCCGGCCGGCTGCGGCGGCCCCTGCGGGTATGTCCGATGAGGCGATGCGGCAAACGTACATGTAGCGGCCGGGGTTCTCGCGCAGTTCGTTGGCGAAGTCGTTCAACCTGCGCGCGGGCCCGGACACCTCCACCGTAATCGGGATTGAGTTGTCGGCGGCGGGACCGCGACCGGAGCGGTCCCCGGGCGGCATGATGCGCCATTGCCCACGAAGTTCGTCCGCCAGCTCAAACCGCAGGCGGGAGTAGTCTTCAAGCCGCTGCGTCTCCGTCACCTGGCCGCGCGCGATCCACCACACCAGCACTGAAAGCACGATCAGCACCACATGCACGCTGATCCCCAGCGGCAAAGCCTTTGGTTTGCGGATGGTGTCCGTGCGCCGGGAAACCCCGGAGGCCCGCGCCCCGCTGATTGTCGTCGCGCCGCTGTTCATGTCTGTGCCGCCTGGGTGTTGCCGACCGCCGCCTGCAGCGCGTCGCCAAGGTTCTCGCGCAGGTAGCGTTCCAACTGATCGCGGGAAAGGTCCTGCTGCAATTCGCCTTTCAAGGCGACGCTTACCTTGCCCGTTTCTTCACTTACTACGATTACCAGCGCGTCCGTCTCCTCGCTCAACCCGATACCCGCCCTGTGGCGCGTGCCGAGCCGCTTGCTGATATCCGGGTTCTCGGTCAGCGGGAACAGGCAACCTGCGGCCACGACGCGCGCGCCACGAATCACGATCGCGCCATCGTGCAGCGGGTTGCCGGGGTAGAACACACTGTCGATCAACTCTGGGGTCAGCAGCGCGTCAAGCTCCACACCGCGCTCAATGTAGTTGCGCAGGCCGACGCCGCGCTCAATGGCCATTAGTGCGCCGGTTTTGGCGCGCGCGAGACGAAACACCGTCGCCACCAGCCGCGGTACCAGGTCTTCGCGCCGCGCGACAAGCCGCAGAAAAAGCCGGTTCTGGCCAAGGCGCGAGAGGCCGCGCCGCAACTCCGGCTGAAAGATGACGAGCACGCCGATGAAAAGGTAGTCAACCACCTTTTCCATCAGGCTTTTGATGCGGAAGAGTTGCAGGGCATCGGCAACCAGGTAGATGCCGATCAGCAGCGCCGTAAAGATGATCGCCACGCCGCGCAGGGCGCTGTCGCCGGTGCTGCCCTTCACGAACTTGTAGACAAGCAGCAGGAACAAGTAGATGAGGAGAATCTCGACGCCGTAGATGAGATACTCGGTCATCCGTCCCCCTGGGGCTGCATCGCGCGCGCAACAGTGAGCGCACGGCGCATCCACCCGACTTCATGCACCCGCAGCACCGCCGCGGCATGCAGCGCGCCCATCAGCCCGGCTGCCAGGCTTTCGGGCTCGCGGTCCTGCACCGGTGCGCCCGTCAGGCTGCCCAGCGTTGATTTTCTGGAGACGCCGAGCAGGACAGGCAAGCCTAGAGCGGTCAGTTCACCAAGCCTTGCAACCAGCTCCAGGTTGTGCCGCGGAAGTTTACCAAACCCGAAACCGGGGTCTATCCAGAGGTGTTCACGCGGCACGCCCGCGTTCTCGGCCGCCTTTGCGCGCGCAGCCAGATAGTCCCGCACCTCCACGACGACGTCGTCGTACTCCGGGTGGTCCTGCATGGTTCGCGGCGTGCCGACCATGTGCATGAGCACCAGCAGGCACTCGCGCTCGGCGCAGACACGCAGGATGCGGGGGTCGATTGTGCCGGCTGTGACGTCGTTGACGATGTCGGCGCCGGCATCCAGGGCGGCCGATGCGACCTGGGACTTCATGGTGTCGATGCTGATGGCGACGTTCGGCGCAAGGGCGCGCACTTCGCGGATCACGGGCACGACGCGGGCGATTTCTTCCTGTGTATCAACCGGCGCGGCGCCCGGGCGGGTGGACTCGCCGCCGATGTCGATGATGTCAGCCCCGTCGCGCACCAGCTTCATAGCGTGCTGCACAGCACTGCCCGCGCCCGCATGCTTCCCGCCGTCGCTGAAGCTGTCGGGGGTAACGTTGACGATGCCCATCAGCAGCGGCCACGGCGCTTGAAGCGGGCGTTCTGGTGTGTGCGAGAAATGGTCCGGAAGCGGCATGGCGACAGCATGCGAATTCGGGTGGCGCGCTTCAACGCTACGCCGAGCCGCCGTCCGCCTTGCAGGCGGCGACGAGCATGCGGGTTACTTCTTTCTGCCGTACGTCGGCGGCTTTGCGCAGCTTGATGTGGCGCAGGTCTTTGCCGGTGCCTTCGAGCAGGCCGTCGGGATCTTCGAGGTGCGCGCCGCGCCAGAATTCGAGGTTCACGTATTTGCGCATCACGAGCAGGCTGACGATGTTTCCGTTGCCGGTCCAGCAAGGCCATCCCCACTTCACCGTCTGCTGTGCGTGCGGGATGTGCTTTTCGATCGCCTGGACCGCGGCGTTGACGATTGGGCCCAGTGGGCGGCCGAGGCGCCTGGCGTAGTCGCGGGCGGGTTCGTCCTTTGCTGCCTTGGTGGATTTGCCGGCGCCCATGAACGGTCTTATGCAATTGGATGACTCTGCCGGGTCGGCCCCTCGCTTGCGCTTCGGGCTCCTGCTCTCCGCTACGCGGTTCCTGGTTGCTCGGCTGGGCCGGCGAACCCTGGCGACTCGCCCGACTTGTGGCGCTCGCGGGCTTCTTCCATGGCGCGGTGCTTGGCGGCGGCCTGCTCGCGCTTGGTCTCTTCGGCGGCTTGCCGGCGGTGCGCCTCCAGATCGCCGCTCTTGAGGATGATCTCGAGGTCGGCGTGGTCCAGCGTTTCGTACTTCAGCAGCGCTTCGGCAATTGTGCGCAGCTTCTCGCGGTTTTCGTTGATCAGCGTGACCGTCTTCTCCCACGCTTCATCGATCAGCCGCCGCATTTCCTCGTCGATCGCCTTGCGCGTTTCATCGCTGTGGTCACTTGGCCGCATGACCGCCTGGCCCATATACGTCTGGTCTTCGTCGCCGGAGTAATTCAGGAACCCGATGCGCGGGCTCATCCCCCACTCCGTGACCATCTTGCGCGTAAGGTTGGTGGCTTGCTGGATGTCGCTCGCGGCGCCGGCATCGATCTCGCCGAACTCCACGTGCTCGGCCGCGCGCCCGCCCATGAACACCATCAGCATCTGCTCGGCGCGCGACTTGGGCATGCCGTAGCGATCTTTCTCTGGCAAGCTCATGGTCGCGCCCAGCGCCCGGCCGCGCGGGATAATCGTTACCTTGTGGACCTTGTCGGTCTTTGGCGTCAGTTCCTGCACAAGGGCGTGACCGGCTTCGTGATATGCGGTCAGCTTCTTTTCTTCCTCTTCCATGACGCGCGAGCGCTTCTGGCGGCCGAAGGCGACGCGGTCGCGCGCTTCAAGCATGCACTCGCGGTCGATCTCGTCGAGGTTGCGCAGCACGGCGATCAGCGCGGCTTCGTTGACGAGGTTCATGATGTCCGCGCCGCTGAACCCGGGGATCAGCTTGGCGACCTCATGCGCGTCCACCGCCGGGCCCGCCTTGACCTTCTTGAGGTGCACGCGAAGGATTTCCTCGCGGCCCTTAAGGTCAGGCAGATCGATGAACACCTGGCGATCGAAGCGGCCGGGACGCAGCAACGCGTTGTCAAGCACGTCCGGGCGGTTGGTGGCTGCCAGAATGATCACGCCTTCGCTGCTGCCGATGCCGTCCATTTCGACCAGCAGGGCGTTGAGTGTCTGTTCGCGCTCGTCGTGCCCGCCGCCCACGCCGGTGCCGCGACGGCGGCCCACGGCGTCGATCTCGTCAATGAACACAATGCACGGCGCGCTTTCGCGGGCGGTGCGGAACAGGTCGCGCACGCGCGAGGCGCCCACGCCCACGAACATCTCTACGAAATCGCTGCCGCTGATGCTGAAGAACGGGCGGTCCGCTTCGCCGGCAATCGCCTTGGCCAGAAGTGTCTTGCCGCAACCCGGCGGGCCGATCAACAGCACGCCCTTGGGGATCTTGGCGCCAAGCCGCGAGAAGCGTTGCGGGTTGCGCAGGAACTCCACGATCTCGGAGACTTCTTCCTTGGCTTCGTCCGCGCCCGCGACGTCGGTGAACGTGACGGTGACGTCTTCCTTGTTGAACATCTTGGCGCGCGACTTGCCGAATGCCATCACGCCGCCGCCCAGCGGGCCGCCCGCGCGGCGGAAGAAGAAGAACCACACCAGCGCGATGATGATGATGAACGGGACGATGTTCTTCAGGAACCACCCGAGATTATCGTTCATCTCCTCGGGCTTGATCTTGACGTTGGCGTGGATGACGCGCTCTTTGCCTTCCTTCTCGGCGTTGACCCACTTGTCCCAGGTCGCCTTGTCCACCTCGGCGGTGAACTGCTGCGGCTTGTCCTCCGGCGCGTTGGCGTACTTGCCGGTGATGTGGATGACGTTGCCGCTTTCGGGGAACTTGGGGTTGAGCGACTCAATCTCGTTGGCGCGCAGCTTGGCTTCCAGCTCGTTGGACGCGAGCTTTTCGTTGCTGCCGTTCATCTCAACGACAGCCAGCAGCACCAGCAGCATCACCATCGCGCCGAGCGCCAGCACGAACAGGGGCAGGCCCTTGGGACGCTTGCCCGGCGGGCCGGGGCGGCGCTGTTCTTCAGGCTTATTGTCTTCGATCTTCATCGACTTCCTTATGCCGCGGTGCCCGGCAACCCTGCCGGCCGCCCGCGTCACCCCTGAAACGCACTACTGTACCACGGGTGTTCCCTTATGTGCGCTATTTCTCAGGCGCCCATTCCGTATCGGCAGCCACGTCCAGAATCTCGCGCGATAGCTCCCGCCACAGCCGATCCAGCCCCGCTTCGCGCGAATCGCCGATGCCCGGTGTGTAGTTAATCGAAACCGTCACCGGCCGGTTCAAACGTTTCCCCGGCAGGGCGTCGCCGATGGCCTGCACCTGCGCCTTGGCAAGCAGCTGGATTTCGGCGCGCTCACCGGTGTCCAGGTCTTCAACCAACGTGGGTTCCGTGAAGTATGTCAGCGACACTTTCAGGCGGACGTCCGCGGCGCCATCTCTCAAGATCAAACGACGGTCCGTGGCGATTTCATCCTTCAGACGGCGCGTCAGGTCGTACTCGAGGTTCGGGCGGTGCGGGATGGTGCGGTTCTCGACTGTGTCCAGCGAAACGGTTCGCGGCGGCTGTGAATCCAGCGACGCCCCCCACCGGTAACCGCACCCGCTCAAACACATCACCAACAGGGCCGCCAGCACACCCAACCCGGGTTGCATCGCTACGCGAATCCAGTTGCGAGTCAGCATGATTACCCCGCCTGGGGTCCGGGTTGCAGCGCCTTCTTGCGTGCCACCAGCTTCTCTTCGGTTTCTTCGGCAAGGGCGATGTAGTAGTCGCGCGCAGCCGACTCACCTAGGCGCGAGTAGGTATCGGCAGCGTTGAGGTGCCGCTCGACAAACACGCCGTACACCTTCTCGAGCAGCAGGATGAACTGCGAGTGCAGCGACTCGGGGATGTTGGGGTTTTCGAAGCGATACAGCTCGTACTCACCAAGCAACTCGTCGGCGCGCTCGTAGTACACGCGGTCGTAGATGTACCCCTTGCTGGTCGCCATGGTCTGGTCGATCTGCCACATCAGGGCGTAGGGGCGCCAGCGGGTGTCGGTATCGCGCAGTCCGGCGCCGCGGTACAGCAGGCCGAACGTGTTGGCGGCAATCGGCGCCGCACCGTTGCGGCGTTGTGCATGCCCCATGATGAAGAGCGTGTCGGCCTTAACGCTCGGTGGCGGGTTAATTGACAGCATGTCCTCGGCGGTGAAGATCGTGCGGTTGAAGTCCTGCGCCGCGTACATCAGCCAGCACACGTCACGGCCAAGGTTGCCGACATCGCGTCGATAGCGCGAAAGCTGGATTGCCGGCAGGTAGAAGTTCGCCAGCGTCTCCACGTCGCGCTGCGCGGCTTCAAGCCGGCCGCTGCGGTAGATCGCATAGGCGTCCGGCTCAAGCATTTCAATGAACTCCTGCACCGGCAGCGCGCGAATCTGCGTTGCGACCTCGCGGGTCTGCGCGGTGCCGGCCATCAGGGCGCGCAGGTCGTCATCGTGGTTCGGCGCGAGATAGACGAACATCCAGCGATCGAGCGAAAGGGCCGTGGAAAGGCGGCTCTCGGCGCCGGCGCGGCCGGCTTCAAACTGTGCGCGGATACGCAGCAGAATTGCATCGACGGCCCGCGAGCCTTCCGGGTACGTCTGTGTCAGCGCCAGCGAAAACGCGATGCACTCATCCCAGCGGCGCTCATCGAAGGCCGCCTCGGCGGAGTTGAACAGCGTCTGCTCGGTCTGGTTTGTCGCGGCGTTCTCGCGTGTGATGCCGACGCCGGGCTCGTAAACCAATCCGCCGGCGCCGGGCGGCCCGACATACATCGGGTCGGGCGCCTGCTTGCACCCAGCCAGCAGCGCCACGAGACACAGGGATGCCAGAGGCAGGTAGGTTCGCGTCATCTTCTTCACATCGATCAAGCAGCCCCCGCAACTTCCAGCGCCTGTACTGTTTTCAGCCGTCTCCCGCCCTGCATTGCTACAAGCCAGGCGAGAAGCGTAAAGGCGCCGGCCCATGCGTCAACGGCGATTCCGTCGCCCCGCTCCTGCCTGGCCAAAGTCGTCAGCGCGCCGAGGACCGCCGGGGACACACGCACGAGATCGCTGCGACCGTCGGTGTACGGCGGCGCGAGCAGTCCCATCTCCCGCAGGCTGAAGTTAACCCCCACCTTGCCCGAAGGCTCCTGCCCGGACGCAACGCACTGCGTGACCACCGGCTCAACGCCGAGCGCACACAGCAGGCCCCAGGCGAACGTGGCCTGTACGCGCGAGGGGTCTGTGCCGGCCAGCGCGCGCAACGCCCGCACAGCCAGCAGCATCACCGCCGGGCCGTCCTGCGGGCCGACTTCGATGGACAGCAGCAACTCGCGAATGCTCTCGATGGCCCGGAACTGGGCGTAGTCGCGCCGCGTGCCCGGAAAGAAATCCACCAACTCAGCCTGCGCGAGAATGCTCAGCGTGCCGCGGCGCGAGCGGTCGTACAGCGCGACGTTGTAAAGGCTCATCAGGTCCAGCGGGCCGCCAATGCTTGATTTCTCGCGCTTGGCGCCCTTGGCGATGGCGCCGACTGTGCCGGCTTTGTCGGTCAGCAGGGTGAGGATCTGGCTGGTCTCGCTGAAGTCCACTTTGCGAAGGCACAGCGCGGTGGTGGTGATCAGGGCCATGTGGGAGATGATCGGTCAGCGCCATGCGCACAACAAGTGGGGTGCCGCCTACTGCTTGACCTCGGGCTCGGTCGCGTCGGCGAGCTTTGCGATCTTTACGCGCTTGATGCGCTTTTCGTCGGCTTCCAGCACAGTCAGCCGGTATCCCTCGATGTCCACGGTGTCGTCCGGTTGTGCCAGCCGCCCCAGGTGATGCAGGATCAGCCCGCCCACGCTGTTGTATTCGTCTTCCTCGGGCAGCTCGATGTCGAGGATGCGGTTGACTTCATCCAGGTCGGCGTCGCCGTCGGCTTCTGCTTCTTCTTCGCTGATCTGGCGCACGGCCTTGTGCTCGGTGTCCGTTTCGCCCGGATCGTACTCGTCCTGAATATCGCCGACGATTTCTTCAAGGATGTCCTCCAGCGTGATCATCCCGGCTGTACCGCCGTGCTCGTCGGTGAGGATTGCAATCTTGAGCCTGTCCGCCCGCATCTCGCGCAGCAGGTCATCGAGCGGCTTACCCGCGGGCCAGAAACGCGCGGGGCGGATGATCTTGCGCAGGCTTAGCTGGCGGTCTGCTGGCGCCACGGACCAGCTTGGCACCAGGTCGCGAATGTAGAACACGCCGATGATGTGGTCGCGGTCGCCCTCATAGACCGGCAGCCGGCTGTGGCCTTCCGTGATTGCCAGTTGCAGCGCGCCGTTGATGCCCTCCTCGACATCGGCGCAGACCATGTCGGTGCGTGGGATCATGGCGCGCGAGGCGGGCGTTTTGCCCAGCTCCACGACGTTGTGGATCATCTCGCGTTCTTCTTCATCCAGCACGCCTTCGCGCTCAGCCTCCTCAAGGCTGTCCGCAAGGTCGTCCTCGAAGGACTCTTGCGCGTCTTCGTTGACTTCCACGCCTTCAATGCGGGCGCCCACTTTGCGCAGGCTGCCGCCGATGGCGGTGAGCGGCTTGAACGGGATCGCCAGCACCGCGAACGTCGGCAGCAGCACCAGCAATGCGGCCTCTTCACGATGGCGCAGAATCAGCGGCGGCACGATGATCACGCACACCACCAGCGAGATCACGCCTAGCCCCGCCATCAAAGGCATGCTCAGCATCAGGATGTCGCGAAGCTGCACCACCAGCAGCGGGGCCGGCGTGGCCTGCATTTCATATGCAGAGCCGGGGATGACGATGGCTGCCCACCCCACCAGGTGCAGCACAAACCCGATTACGCGGCCGATCTCGGTCACCTGGATGAACTCGTCATCGCGGCGGCACAGCTCCTCGAAGCGGCGCTGGGTGGATTCGTCCTTTGCGGGGATCAGTTCAAACAGGTGCGCAAGGGCGTAGTTGCGCAGGGCCTCGCCGACGATGGAAACGTAGGCGATCCAGCAAAAGCTCAGGATGACTGTGGCGACGCCGAACGTGAACGCCGCACTCTCAAGGTCCAAGACCGACTCCTGGGGCAGGCCCACATGCGCTGCGCGTTGTGGAAGGTGCCACCTGCCCTTATGATGAGGCTGCATGGCCTCTACAGGACCAAGCATGTCCTCAAAAAGCAGCGACGTCTACGACTACTATTATGAGAACTACCTGATCCTGTACAACCTGTACGGCAGGGGCCGCCCCTACCTTACCCGTGAGCTCTTCGAGCAGCTTGATACAGAACTGATGCAGATCGTGGCACTGGCAGACAACGCGCAACTTTCCCGCGACCAGATCGCCCGCGTGCGCGACATCGAATACATGCTGATGGACGACATCGCCGAAGCCCTGCTGGATCGGCCGTCAGCCGCTCGATAGGCGCAGAAACCTGCAATCGCTCCACCTCTCGCCCCTCGCGCGCCGATATGATATCGGGACCGCCGGAGATGAAAGCGTGTGTGGAATCGTTGGATACGTCGGGCCGAGGGAGGCCACCGAGGTCCTGATCGAGGGCCTGCGGCGGCTTGAATATCGCGGGTACGACTCGGCGGGCGTGGCGGTGCTGAACGGCACGGGCATCGCGGTGCGCAAGGCGGTCGGCCGGCTTTCCAGCCTTGAGAAAGAGCTGGCGAGCAACGGCGTCCACGGCGGTGTGGGCATCGGCCACACGCGCTGGGCCACCCACGGCGCGCCGAGCGTGGTCAACAGCCACCCGCACGTCAGCTATGACGGCAAGCTGAGCATCATTCACAACGGCATCATCGAGAATTATCGCGAGCTCAAGAACGAGCTGGTCGCGGAAGGCATCAAGTTCGCCAGCGATACGGACACTGAGGTCGTCGCGCACCTTGTGGCCCGTGAGTTCCAGGGCGACCTGGTGAAGGCGCTGGCAACCGTGCTCAAGCGCATTCGGGGCGCGTACGCGCTGGCTGTGTGCCACGCCGATCAGCCGGATCGCATCGTCGCCACCCGCATGGGCAGCCCGCTGGTACTGGGGTTGGGCGACGGCGAGAACTTTGTCGCCAGCGACGTGCCCGCGTTGCTCAAGTACACACGACGCGTGGTGTTCCTTGAAGAAGGGCAGATCGCCGAGGTCTCCAGCAAAGGCGTGCGGATCTTCGACGCCGAGCTTGACCCTGTGACGCCGAAGGAAGTCACCACCAACCTGACGCTCGATGCCGCCGAGAAGGAAGGCTACGAGCACTTCATGCTCAAGGAGATTCACGAACAGCCGACTTCGCTGGCGGAGACAATCCGCGGGCGGTTGGCCGATGGGCGCGTGGATCTTTCTGAGCTGAACCTGGACGCCGACACGCTGAAAGGCATTCGCCGGGTCGCCATTCTGGCCTGCGGCACCAGCCTGTATTCCGGCATGGTTGGCAAGTACCTGTTCGAGCACTTCACCGGCTTGCCTACGGAGGCCTGGAGCGCGAGCGAGTTCCGCTACGCTGACCCGATCGTGAATGACCAGATGCTGGTCATCGCCGTAAGCCAGAGCGGCGAGACCGCCGACACCCTGGAAGCGCTGCGCATCTGCAAGCAGGGCGGCGCGAAGACGCTGGCCGTCTGCAACGTCATGGGCAGCAGCATCCCGCGCAACGTTGACGCCACGCTGTACACCCGGGCGGGGCCGGAAATCGGCGTTGCCAGCACCAAGGCCTACACCACGCAGCTCGCCGCGTTCGCGCTGCTGGCGGTGGGTATCGGCCGGATGCTGGGCCACGCCAGCGAACCCGATGAGCAACGCATCGTAGCCGGGTTGCAGCAGCTTCCGCGCCAGGTGCGCGACCTGCTGACCGAGGACATCGTCGCCGTAAAGCGCTGCGCCAAGCGCTACAAGAAGGTGTTCAACTTCATGTACATCGGGCGGCACTACAACTACCCCACCGCCATGGAGGGCGCGCTGAAGCTGAAAGAGATCAGCTACATCCACGCCGAAGGCTACGCCGGCGGCGAGATGAAGCACGGCCCGCTGGCGCTGGTGGAAGACTCATTCCCTACGATCGCCATCGCGCCCAAGGGGCGCACGCGCGAAAAGATGATCAGCAACGTACAGGAAGTGAAAGCCCGCAAGGGCGTCGTCGTGGTGGTCAGCACTCACGGCGACGAAGAGGCCCGCGAGCTTGCCGACTACCTGATCGAGATCCCGGACTGCGAAGAAGAGCTCAGCCCGATCCTCGCCATCGTGCCGCTGCAACTGCTGGCGTACTACACCGCCATGCAACTCGGGCGCGACGTAGACAAGCCGCGCAACCTGGCCAAGTCGGTCACCGTCGAATAGTCGCGCTGCCCGTTGCCGCTGCGCCCCGCCGCCGTTAACCTGAGCGCGCCCTGATCCAGCCCCGTCCAGGCTCTACCGTGAAGGCAACTTTCGTTCTGTCCGCTTTGCTGTTGCTCGTGGCGTGCACCTCAACCGCGCCGGGCGACGATGAAACTTCACGCAAAGAGTTCGTGGCTGCGGAAACAGCCAGCGGCGCCCACGAGCGCGAAGCCAAACCGGCTGCCAATCAACCGCTCAGCGCCCAGGAACAATCCGACGCGGCGCTGCTGATCGCCAAGCTCGAACAGACCGCCGACCAGGCCGAGCGTGACACGCTGTTGCAGCAGTTGATCGGGCTGGGCCCACGCTACCTGCCGTACTTCCGCAAGGTGAACCGCGACGCGGTGCTGCTGGACATGATGTACGTGATCCGCAAGATTGAAGGCGACAGGCAGCCGCCCGAAAGCGTAAGCGCCGAGAAGCCTGAGCGCGAAAGCACTGGCGGGGAGAGCCCAAAGGGCGCCGACGCCGCAACCACCACCGACTACAACAAGGAAGAAGTCGAAAAGTACTGGGCGGCGCTGTTGAAAGAGGCCCAGCGCCTGCTGGAGATCGGCCGCTACGACGCCGCCGTAAGAACAGCCGAAGCCGCCATCATCCTGCGGCCCGAAAGCCGCTGGCGCAGCGAGTTCGACGCCATCATCGTGCGCGCCCGCAGCGAAGGCCAGTCGGAGTTGCTGATTGCGGGCACCATGTCGATCGATCCGCCCTACGTGCGGTATGCCGAAGCAAAGCAAGGTGCGCCGTTCGCTGCGCCGTTGCAGGTGCATTGCTATCTCAAGAACGTTTCCGCGCAGCAGATCACGCTGCGGCTGAACGAGGGCGATGAAAGGCGCAGCCTGCTGCAACTGCTGGTGCGCTACGAGCAGACCGACTACCTCGGGCACGCCATGAGCCAGCAGGACAACGTCAGCCTGCCGATTGATGCCGGCGCGGCAGTCACGCTGCGGCCCGGCGAAAGCTACGAGTTGATCGTGCCGCTGGCTGGGTTGACCTCGCTGGACGCAGATGCGCCGGTCAAGAACGCGCTGGGCAAGGCGCAGATTGACGCCTCGCTGCGCGTGTACGGCGCGCTTGACGGCGACGGAAATCCGCTGATCCTGCGCCCGGTACGCTTCTCGCGACGCAGCGTGCTGATCTTCCCCGCCGAGTTCGAACTGGACGAAGCCAGGGACAAGCCGCTCACCTACATCCGCGAGTGCATCGACGAGGAACGCGCGCAGGACCTGTTTCTCGCGGCACACCTGGTCGAAGCAAAGGCACTGCGCAGCGCCGGCGACACTCTGACCGGCAACGACTTCGCCGACAGCCCGCTGGCGATGCAGCGCGCCCGGCTTCGCGCCCTCACGACGTTGTTCGGCGTCGGGCCGACCTGGGACATCCGCCAGTGGCGCGAATGGTGGAACTCCAACCGCCTGCGCGACCACGCAAAACTTAACGACTGAAGTTTCGGGCCGCTGCCTGCCGATTCACCGCACGGAGGTGATCCATGGCCCTGCCACGAAACCTGAAGCTCACGACCGACAACCGCACACGCATCGGAAGCCAGTTGCTGCGACTGGCGAACCGCTACGATCGCGCGCTTTCCGAGCGCCTGTCGCGCTGGCGGCTTTCGCCTTCGCACTATGAGCTGCTGAAGCTGCTCTACTCAGCGCCCGACTACTCGCTGACCCACACCCAGTTGGCCGAAGCCACCGGCGTAACGCTGCCCAGCATCACGCTGGCGGTGAAGAAACTTGGGGCGATGCGGCTGGTGGGCAGCCAGCGCGGAGAGGACCGGCGCTCACGCATTGCGACGCTGACTGTCAAAGGCGCGGAAACGCTTGCGCTGCTATACGACCAGTACGAGCAATTCGCTGAGCTTCTGTTCACGTCGGTCGGAGACGCGGGCTCAAAGGCGCTTGAGAAGTCCATCCAGCGGCTGCTTTCGCGCCTTAGTGAGCTTGAAGATCAGCGTCAGGCTTTGGCGGCGTAGCATCGGCGCGGGTGAGCGGCATGCTCCAGATTCCTTCGGCGTTGCCTTCGCGCGCGCTGAAGAACAGCCGGTCGCCGCCCGGGAGCGATACGACCACGGGCGACGCAACCTCGTCCAGCCCGCCCGGCTCGCGCAGGTCCGCTACCGTCTGACCGCGCGCATCCATCAACACAAACCCGTCTCCTCCCACCGGCGCGGCGTCGGCTTTTGCCACGCTGACGGCGATCAATCCGCCGCCCCGCAGCGGCGCCGGCTGAATGCCGCCCCACGTGCGAACCGGGGCCAGCGAAAACAGGCGGCCGCTGTGCATGTCAAAGCGCATGAGTTCAAACCAGCGCGGCGTGAGCGTCGGGGCGTCCTGGAAGATCAATTGTGACGCCGACCCCGCCACGAAGGCCGGGTGCGTGCCGATCAGCGGCCGCCCGCCGGAAGTCAGCAGCACTGAATGAATTCCGCCCACCATGTCGATGGTCTGCACCGCCCAGTTGACTTCGCCCGGCAGCCACCCCGCGTATGCGATGGTGGTACTATCCGCAGACCAGGCCGGCTGAATGCTGTCATTGGCTTCGCCGGTGACGCAGGTGCTGATCCCGCTGCCCAGTTCCAGAACGCAGATGCGCCAGCGCCCGTCGCGGCGCGAGCCGTAGGCCAGGCGGGCTCCATCGGGTGAAACGCGGGGCCACAGTTCGTCGCCGGGATGATCGGTCAGCCGCTCGGCGGCAAACGAATCCAGCCGCTGGCGGTAGATGTTGAAACCTGCGCCGTCGCGGTCCGTGGCGTAGTAGAGCCACGGCTCGCCGTCATGGATGGCAACAAACGGGTGAACGCTGCGGGTGCGCCCGTCGCCGACGTGGCGTGTCAGCGCTGCGCTGCCGTAGTCGCGGCCCGCGGCAACCCCCGGCAGGTCAGCCGGAATCACGGGCTTTGGCGCATGGCAGGCAGCCAGCAGCAACGGCAAAAGGATCCACGCGACCCGCATGGGTTTCTCCAGACCCTTTCCCCGTACAGAGTTAATCGGCAGCCGCACCCCCGGAATTCAGCACAAAGTTGGCCTGTGACTGTCAGCCGAATTCAAGAACCACCGCGACGCCTGCCGATGCGCCGTTGGTGAACATGATGCGCAGAATGAGAAAGTGGTTGTTTCGCGGCATCATTGTCGCTGCCGTCATCGCCGCGGGATTGCTTTCAGCGGTGGTGTCCGGCGGCGCGGTTGAATCCGGCGAGAATGCCGACTGCATTGTTGTGCCCGGCGCGGCGGTCAAGCCCGGCCGCGTACCCAGCGACGCGCTGCAGTACCGGCTGGAAGGCGCGTTGAAACTATTCAAGCAACGGCGCGCGCCGCGCGTGATCGTGACCGGCGGTGGCGAAGGCGACTACGCAGAAGCCGAAGTCATGACCGATTGGCTTGTGGAGCGGGGCGTGCCGCGACTCGCCATTCTTGCAGAAACGCAATCCGCCACCACACGCGATAGCGGCGTGTACGTGGCCGCGCTGATGCGCAAGCACGGCCTGAAGTCGGCGCTGGTCTGCACCCAGTGGTTTCACGTCGCACGCACGCGCCTGTGCCTTGAGCAGGAAGGCATCGATACTCTGCCCGCGCCCTGTGGCGGCAACACGCTAGTGAAAGAGCCGTTCTTTGTGGCACGGGAGATGATTGCCCTGCCGGCGTACGCCTTGCGGGCGGACGAGCTGCGTTAGTCGGCCAACTTCTGGTAATCGGGGTTCGCCTTGAGTGTCAGGTCGATCTTGAACCCCTTCTCGTCATCAACTTTGATCTGAATCTCGTCCGTGACGAGGTTGAAGTTCTCGATCTCGACCCACTCGTCTTCCGTGAACGCGCGGCCGCCGGTCATCGCGGCAAAGCGCAGTTTGAACGTGCTGCCGTAGTCCAGCAGCGGCACGAACACCATCCCACGCTCTTTCAGCTTGGGGTTATCGCGGAAGGCGTCGTTGCGGTACGGGCCGTACTCGCGCCCGTCAGCCTTCACCAGCTTGATGAACGCCACCATGTTCTTGCACAACTCGCCGTCGGGCAGCTTCACACTGCCGTAGGCAAACGGGATCTTGAACTCCAGCGTGATCTGCTGCTTCGCCTGGTCATCCACGCTGATCTCGCCCAGGAACATCGCCCCGCTCGCGCCGAAGGCTTCATACGTGCCGTTGGCAAGCCCGAGAAAACGCGCGATGCCATCGGCGTCGGTGGACGCGCCCGCCGAATACGTCTGCTGGATGTGCTGCGGCACGTCGATCTTCTTGGGCAGCAGTTTGATATCGAGGTCCATGACCGGCAGGTCCTGCTCGTGCGTCACGACCTTGATGTCCACCTGCCTCATGTCCTCAGTGAACAGCTTCCACTCGATCTCTTTGCCTTCGAGCTTCGACGCCGACTGGTTCGGGATCACCTTGGTGACCGCTTCGCTGCCCTGCGGCTTGATCACGACCGTGAAGTCTTCCGGGTCGATGCTCCAAGCCTGAAAGTTGAAGGTCCCGATCGGCCACATGACCGGCTTGTCGTTTTCATCGTAGGCGTCGGCGTGAAACCCGTCCGCGCTGGGGTTGCGAAGCTGGCGCAGGTACAGGTTGCTGTACAGGTCAATGGAAGCCGCGATCCCCTTGCCGGTACGCGCGTCGATTACCTTGCCCTTGAGTTGCGGCCCGCGCCGCAACGTCAGGTTCAGTGTCTGATCCTTGAACACCGGCAATTGGTTTTCGACCTTAATGTACCCGATCCAGTCGTTGGTACTGCGGTCGGTCCAGTAGCTCCATGCCCGGTAGTACCCGGTCGGCAGGTTGACGCTGTACTGGCCGTTGTCGTCCGTCAGCACGGTGATCGGGTGATCAAACAGGCGCGAGCTGCCGTCCTGGCCGACATCCAGCGGGGCAAAACTGACGTTCGCGCGGCCGGGGCGTGTTTCGCTGCCCTCGATGGAAACGCGCCCGCTGATCCGCACGTCTTTCAGCGAACGCACGCGCAATTCCCAGGTGTTCGGCTCGTCCGCCTTCAGCGTGGAAACGGGGATGTTGGACCACCCGTCCGGAATGATGTAGTCGCCGAAGGCGAACACGCGAAGATCATCCGCCTTGGTGTTCAGCGTGATCGCGATCGCGCCTTTGTCGCTGGTAATGCAGGTCGCCTTTTCGTGTGGCTTTCCAGCAAACTTGGCGTGGACCAGCAGCTTGAACCCTGGGACCGCATCCTCGCCGCCCAGCATCTTGAGCGTCGCGGTGACCTTCAGCGGCTTCGCGCCTTCCGGCAACACGCCGCCGAGCGTCACTTCACTCTTGAGTTCGGGCTTCGCCTCCTGCGCGATGGCCGGCGACGGCGCCAGCAATAACAGCGCAGCCGCCACTGAGGCAAGCATCGCGCAGATTACGCAGATTGCGGTTCTCGGCATCATTGGTCCTGTAAACGAGCCAATCGCCCGGGCGTTCACTTCCGCGACTACTTGTTCCGCGCGGCTTCCATTGCAGTCTTGCTGAACTCGCTGTCGTAGGCCACCGGGTACTCGCCCGTGAAGCAAGCCGCGCAGTAGTTGCCGCCGTCGCCCACGGCTTTACGCAGGCCCTCTACACTTAGATACGCAAGGCTGTCGATACCCAGGTAGTTGCGGATCCCGTCCACCGAGTCCAGCTGGTTTGCGATCAGCTCGTTCGGGTCCGGGAAATCGATACCGTAAAAGCACGGGTGGCGCGTCGGCGGGCACGAGATGCGCAGGTGGACCTCTCTGGCGCCCGCGTCGTACAGCCGCTTTACGCGGCCCTTGCTGGTGGTGCCGCGGATCACGCTGTCGTCCACCACGATCACGCGCTTGCCGGCCACCACGTCGCGCACGGCGTTCAGCTTGATCTTTACACCGATGTCGCGCTGCCCCTGGCTTGGGGCGATGAACGTGCGGCCCACGTAGTGGTTGCGGATGAAACCCTGCTCAAGCGGCAACCCGGTCTCTTCGGCATAGCCCTGTGCGGCGCTGTTGCCGCTGTCCGGCACCGGCACGACGATGTCGGCATCGATGTGGCTTTCACGCGCGAGCTGCTTGCCCATTTCCTTGCGGGAAAGGTGCACGTTCAAACCGAACACCCGCGAATCGGGCCGCGCGAAGTAGACGTGCTCGAAGATGCAATGGGCGTGACGCTGCGGCTCGCTCCAGCGCCGCGAGTGCAGGCCGTCGCCGTCGATGCGCAGCAGCTCGCCGGGTTCGATGTCGCGCACGTACTCAACGCCCAGCATGTCGAAGGCGCAGGTTTCACTGGCCAGCACCCAGGCGTCGCCCAGCTTGCCCAACGCAAGCGGGCGGAACCCCTGCGGGTCGCGCGTGGCGTACACCGCGTCGTTGGTCATGAACACAAAGCTGAACGCGCCCTGCATGCGCTTGAGCGCCTCGGCAATCGGGTTCTCCGCGCACTTGATTTCGGGCCGCGCCAGCAGGTGCAGCACGACTTCGCTGTCGCTGGTCGTCTGGAAGATGCTGCCCTGGTCCTCAAGCTCGCGCCGAAGCTGCCATCCATTCGACAGGTTGCCGTTGTGGGCCACGCTGATTTGCCCGCCCGAGTAATCCACGGTAATCGGCTGCGCGTTGCGCACGTTGCTTGACCCGGCCGTGGAATAGCGCGTGTGGCCGATCGCCTGGCTGCTGCTGAACTTGGAGAAGAAGTCGTCGTCAAAGACCTCGCCGACCAGCCCCATGCCAAGGTAGCTCTTGATGCGCCCGTCCATCACGCAGGCGATGCCGGCGCTTTCCTGGCCGCGGTGCTGCAAGGCGAACAACCCGTAGTAGGTCAATTCGACGGCGTCGGGGTGGTTGAAGACGGCGAAGATACCGCACGCTTCCCTGGGTCGGTCTGCCAAAGGCGCCTCCATCAGCACTGTTATAACAACGCCCGCGACATTGCTAAGTATCCCGGTGGCCTGCCAGTTTTTTGGCAGCGCGCACCGGCGACCCCGTGGCAATACTGCGCGCACCCTTGGGGCCCCTCAAGAGGTCAACCATGCGACGCGCTCTCGGAGCCGTTCCCGCTTTCGCAGCCGCCTTGCTGTTGGCGATCCTGCCGGCATGCGGGTTTCCGCGCTGGATGTATCCGTCCACTGTTGAGTACGCCGGGCCGATTGAAAACCCGCACATTGCGGAAAGAGTCGCGCCACGCGACCCGGAGCTGCCGGCCCGTATCGAGCGCCAAGCCGGGGAGTTCTGCCCACCGGCGCCGGCGGGTGAACTGTGGTTCCTCTTTCTGTTCTACGGCATCTTCTACTTGGGATACGCGATCGGGTGGTGCTTTGTTGAGCTGGTGAACCTGATCGGCGACGCCTGCAGTAAACACTCGCCGGATGAGGACGCCCACGAACCCGCGCCGGAAGAAGACCCGGACGACGATTCGTAGCAGCACGCGGCGCGTACGGATCATCCCCGACAAGGCGGGAAACCCTGCCCTCTGCTTGACTTAGCGCGCGTTGCCGCTAGTTTATGGGCCACGTTTCAGGGAAGTAGCATACCCGGAGCGGCCGCTGGGCCAGCTCCTTTCTTTTTGAGGACTTGAGGTCTGGACAATGTCAGGCGTAAACGGCGTAGAGATGCTGCGGTTTGTCGAGATGATTGCCCGCGAAAAGGGCATCGAAAAGTCTGAAGTTCTGGCTGCCATTGAGCAAGCCATGATCGTCGCGCTGCGCAAGCGCGTCGAAAATCCCGACACGCTCGTGGTGACGGTAGACCCCAACAACGGCGAGATCATCGCCAAGGAAACTGACCTCGACGGCGTCACCAGCGACGTCCAGCTCGCGGACATGGGCCGCATCGCAGCCCAGACCTTCAAGCAGATCTTCGTGCAGAAGAACCGCGAAGCTGAGCGCGACAACGTCTACGAAAAGTACATCCACCTCAAGCGCGAGATCCGCAGCGGCACCATCCAGCGCGCCGAGGGCCCGAACTACGTGGTCAACCTCGGCGACGCCGAAGCCTTCTACCCGCGCAAAGAGCAGGTGCCGACCGAAAGCTACAACATCGGCGAGCGCGTCCGCGGCCTGATCCTGGACGTTCGCAAGCAGGGCCAGAAGGTCAAGATCATCCTGTCGCGCACGCACCCCGAGTTCGTGAAGAAGCTCTTTGAGCTGGAAGTACCCGAAGTCGGCGAGCGCATCATCGAAATCAAGGCGATCGTCCGTGAGCCGGGGTTCCGCAGCAAAGTCGCGGTCGCCAGCTACGACCCCAAGGTGGACGCCGTCGGCGCATGCGTCGGCGTGCGCGGCTCGCGCATCAAGGGCATCATCGACGAGCTCAACAACGAAAAGATCGACATCATCCGCTGGAACGAGTCGGCGGAAATCCTGATCACCAACGCGC
>CAZNBU010000002.1:0-10349 GCA_964571035.1 uncultured Planctomycetaceae bacterium
GCTCTTGGGCCTTGGGCCCAAAGCAGCTGACCCACCACCCAAGGCCCACCACCCAGCACCTGCCGTTACCCGACTCTGCTCGCCTGCCGAATCTGTTGCAGTTTGCGGGCGTACTCGCGCATGTCTTCTACCGTGTCGGATTCGTCGAGAATCTCAACTCCCAGCAGCGTTTCGAGCACGTCTTCGAGTGTCACCACGCCCGCGGTGCCGCCGTATTCGTCCACTACCAGCAGCATGTGCTCGCGCTTGCCCAGCAGCTTTTCCAGCGCCGATGAAACCGGCGCGCTGGCGGGTATCGCTTCCAGCGGCTTCGCCAGCTCGCCGAACGTGGGCGTCAGGCGGTCTTCGCGCAGGTTGTCGAGGATCATCACGCGGTGAATCACGCCCACCACGTCGTCGATGTTGCCGTCGCGCGTGACCGGCAGCCTGGCGAACGGCGTTTCGCGCTCCGAATCCGCAAACTCGCCCAGCGTCATGTGCGCGTCCACCGACTGCACCGCCGGCCGCGGCGTCATGATGTCCGAGATGCGGATGTTGCGCAGCGCCAGCAGATTGCGGATCGCGCGTGACTCCTCGTCGGTCAGCTCGCCGCCCGCGCGCCCCATGTCAGCCAGCGCCGCAATCTCCTCGCGGCTTACGTGCAGCAGTGCCTTGCCGCCGCCCAGCAGCCGTGACGTCCGGTCCGCCACCCACACCAACGGGAACAGCAGCACGATCATCCCCTGGATGGTCCGGGCCGAAAAACCGACAAGCCGCTGCGCGTACTTGGTACCGAGTGTCTTGGGCACGATCTCGGTCAGGAACAGGATCGCCAGCGTCAGGATCGCGCTGCCGATGCCCAGCCACTCCTCGCCCCAGATCGCTACAACCTGCGCGCCTACGCCGGCTGCACCCGCGGTGTGGCCGATGGTGTTAAGGGTAAGGATAGCGGCCAGGGCGCGGTCGGGCGTGGCTTTGAAAACAGCCATGACTTTCGCGGCCCGGTTGCCTTTCTCGACCAAGGCTGACACGTACCCGGGGCTGACGGACAGCAGCGAAGCCTCCAGCAACGAGCACAGGAAGGAGATCGACAGCGCGAGTGTCAGGTAAAGGAGTAGTAATCCCATCAAAGTCCCAACCGCCCGAACGGCAGTAACCCTAACGTACCAAGCGCACGAAAAACGGCACGCAAATCCGGGGACATGGAACGGCTGGACGCGAAGGAGCGAAGGGGGCGACGGACGCGAAGAAGGGCAACGGCTTTAGCCACGAAAACACCAAAGCACAAAACCCGAGTGCCCAGTTTCGTGCTTCAGTGTTTTCGTGGCAGTCCCCGTAGTTGCAGTTGTAGTTCTTCGCGTCCTGCGAAACCTTCGCGTCCTTCGCGTATGGTCGTTGCCCTTTTCTCTCCATCACGTCCGGCAGTTGCGGGGCAGACCGCCGTGGCGATAATGCTAGTGTCGAGGGTCGCGGAGGAGGCTATGCAGGAACGCTTCGCCGTTGGCCTGTCCCTGGTGTGCGCCGCAAGCGTGCTGTTCGCGGCGCTGTATGCGGCTTGGGACTTTCCGACCACCTTGATCGGCACGCTGGCGGCGCTGCTGGGCGGATTGATCGCCGGGCGCGTGATCGGCGGCATCGGCGCAAAGATCGCAGCCGGCAAACCGGCGGAAACCGCAGCGCCCGAAGCAGGCGGCAGCGAATTGAAGAAAGACGAGACGAAGGAAAAGGCTTGAGCGACGAGAACGAACAGACAACCCGCGGCGCAACGCACACCGAAGACGGGCGCAACCTGCGCGAGATCTGGGACAAGTACCGCGACACCGGAGACGTCGAATCGCGCAACGCGCTGACCGAGTTCTACTTCGACATGGTGCGCGCGAACTCCGAGAACATCGCCGAAATCCTCATGGAAGCCATCCAGGAGAACGACCTGGACCAAGCCGGCGCGGTGGCCTTCTTCGAAGCCATGAACGACTTCGACCCGGCCAAGCACGCCAGCTTCGAAGAGTTCGGCAGCCTCGCCATCCGCAAAGCGATTGTAGACGAAATCCGCGCCCTGGTCGGCACCGAAGAGGACGCCCAGCCCTAGGTTTTTCACCACACAGGACACGGAGAACGACAGGTTGAGCCGACCAAGGGCGCGCGTCTCTGTGCCCTCTGTGTGGTCTGTGGTAAATGCAGTTCCCATGCCCAGGACCAGACTCTGCGCCGTGGAAGAAGCGCCCCAGCCGGGACAGGGAAAGAGTGTCGCGGCCAACGGCAAGGCAGTCGCGCTGTTCAACGTGGACGGCGAGTTTCACGCGATTGAAGACTCGTGCCCGCACATGTACTTCCCGCTTTCGGACGGCGAGTTGACCGGCAACATCATCACCTGCGCCTACCACGGGTGGCAGTTCGACCTCACCACCGGCAACAGCCTTATGACCGACCACATACGCGTGAAGCGCTGGCCCGTGACGGTCGAGGACGGGGCGGTGTGGATCGATGCGTGACTTTGGGTGAGCACCTCCTGCTGCAGCCCAATCCAAAATCCAAAATCGGCAATCCAAAATCGGGACAGGGGGCCGCCCCTACACCCGCGCCCAGCCGCTGATATCTTTCGAGGTCCGGACCAACGAGGACGCTGCCATGGCTGAAGTCGAGATGCTGATGCCCAAGATGGGCGAGTCGATTGCCGAAGCCACGATCGTGCGCTGGGTGAAAAACGTCGGCGACACCGTGAAGAAGGATGAAACGGTGCTCGAAATTTCCACCGACAAGGTGGACAGCGAAGTCCCCGCGCCAGCCAGCGGCACACTCACCGAAATCCTGTTCGCCGCCGACGACACCGTCGAAGTGGGCAAGGTCATCGCCAAGATCAGCAGTGAAGCCGGCGCCAAAGCCAAGGCCCCGGCTGAAAAGTCCAGCGGTGAGGCAAAGGCGAAGCAACCGGAGGCGAAAGAGCCTGCCGAATCCGGCAACGGCGAATCGCACGCAGAAGAGGAAGAGGTTGCGGTTGCCGCCAGCGCCAAGTCCGAGTCCAAGGCACAGAAAGGTGGGCCGCGCGGGGACACACCCGTGCCGCGCTCGGATGGCAAGCGCTTCTACAGCCCGGTCGTGCGTGCGATGGCGGACGAGCACGGCATCAGTCTCGAGGAAATCTCGGGCCTGGACGGCAGCGGCAAAGACGGCCGCATCAGCAAGCGCGACCTTGAAGCGTACCTCAGCAACAGAACCAAAGCTCCGGCCGAAAGGCCGGGGGCCGCGGAACGGGCAGAGGCACCGGCCAAACCGGCACTGGGCCAGAAGCGCACGCTCGAGCAGCTTGGCCTCGCCGGCAAGAACGTCGAAGTGGTCAAGATGTCCACTGTGCGCAAAGCCATCGTCAAGGCGATGCGCAACACCATCGACACGGCTGCGCACGTTTCGCAGGTGCATGAGCTGGATCTCAGCCGCATCGTGAAGTTCCGCGAGGCGATCAAGAAGCGCTTCAAGGCTGAGTACGGGTTCAACCTCACGTACACCAGCTTCTTCATCTGGGCCTCGTGCCGCGCGCTTGAGCGCTACCCGATGGTCAACGCGATGATCAATGGCGACGAGATCATCGTGAAGAAGTTTGTGAACTACGGGTTCGCGGTCGCGCTCGACAGCGGCGACCTGATCGTTCCCAACATCAAGAACTGCCAGGACCTCAACCTGGTCGGTATCGCCCGCGCGGTGGACGACCTGGGTAATCGCGCCAAGCAGGGCAAGCTGACGCCGGACGACACCGGCGGCGGCACGTTCACCCTCACCAACGTCGGCAGCTTCGGCCCGATCATGGGCATGCCGCTGATCAACCAGCCCGAGTCAGCCATCATGGGCGCCGGCAAGATCGTAAAGCGCCCCGTGATGGTGACCGAGGATTCCTGGGGCTTCCGCGACATGGTCTACCTGTCGCTGAGCTTCGATCACCGGTTAGTGGACGGCGCGCTGGCTGGCCGCTTCATGATGGCCGTGGAAGAAGAGCTGCAAGGGTTCGATACCGACGCCACAGGGTTGGAGCGGCGTCTGGGATAGCATCGCTGGAAACGAACAAACCCCGCGGCAACGCGGGGTTTGTTCGTTGACCGAAACCTAGTCCCGGTACTTCTCACAGATCTCGATGGCGCGGTCCATGCCCTTTTTGAAGGCGTCTACCACCACCGGGTCGAAGTGTTTTCCGATGCCCTCTTCGATGATGCCCATGCTCTTTTCGATGCTGAACGCGGGCTTGTAGCAGCGCTTCTGGGTCAGCGCGTCGAACACGTCACTTAGCGCGACAATGCGCGCGCTCACCGGGATCTCTTCGCCCGCGATGCCCTTGGGGTAGCCTGTGCCGTCCCACTTCTCATGATGATACAGCGCGATGTCGTACGCCTCGCGCAGCATGGGCGACTTGGCGGTGGACAGAATCCGCGCGCCGATGCCCGGGTGCTGCTGCATGATTCTGAACTCTTCCGGCGTGAGCTTGCCCGGCTTGAGCAGGATGCTGTCCGGCACGCCGATCTTGCCGATGTCGTGCATCGGCGCCGCGCTTTCAAGCAACTGCACGTACCCGTTATCAAGGCCCAGGTTCTCGGCGATGATGCGCGTGTACAGCGCCATGCGCTTGATATGCACCGCGGTGTCGTCGTCCCGGTACTCGCAAGCGACGCCCAGCACGTGAATCGCCTCCGCACGCGCGCCCAGAAGGTCGTCGTGGGTCTGCGTCAGTTCGCCCACAGCCCGCTGCAACGCCGCAGTGCGTTCGGCGACGCGGGACTCAAGCTCGTCGGCATACCCCGCAAGAATGCGTTGCGCCTTGCGCACGTTGGCGAGATTGCGCACGCGCAGCTTTACCTCGGCGAGGTCGAACGGCTTGGTGACGTAGTCGTCCACGCCGAATTCCAGCGCCTTCAACTTGAAGTCGCGGTCGGCGTTGGCGGTCAGCATCAGGATCGGCACGTCGGCGGTCTTGGCGCCGCGGCGCAAAGCCTGCGCGAGCTCAAACCCGTCTTTACGTGGCATCATCAGGTCGGTGAGCACCACGTCGGGCGGCGTCTCGAGCGAGTTCACCATCTCAAGCGCGGCTTCGCCGTCGCGCGCCTTCAGCGTCGTGAAGGCGCCCTGCATGCCGCCAGCCAGCACGGCGCGGATGGCGGGATCGTCTTCGACGATCATGATGAGCGGTTTGTGCGTGGTCAGCGTGTCTTCGGCGAGCATGGTGGCTCTCCTTGCGCAACTTTGCTTTCTTTATACTTTTTACAGTTAGCAAGTCCAGCGGCAGTTTGAAATTTCGGGCTGCGATTTCGCCGGGTGTCGGTAAAGTCCGCGCCCGATGGAACCAGCCGAATTCAACGACGCCTTTCTGGATACCGAGTACCTCAAGCTGGATGAGGGGGCCTTGGCGTTCATCTTCACGCCGGAACGCCTGGAGAAGGCGCTGACCTGCCCGCAGGCAGATGTGCTTGCGATGCTGCAAGACCGCCACGCCGAAATCGTGGACCTGTTCGCCGGCACCACCAAGCGCATCCTGCACGAAGCCTTCTACATGAAGCTGTTTGAAGACTTGACGGCGCTGCCCGACGAGCTGGCCTACCCGTTCATTCACCTGGCGCTGCGCCGGATTGAGGATGAGCAGGTGGAGGCGGCACGCGTCGCGGTGGTCAGGGCGTTCCAGGCAAAGCGCAAGAAGTAAGGAGACGGACGTGGCGATGACTTTCACGGTGGTCGGGACGAAGCGCGTCGAGGCAATGCCGGGCACGGTGGTGCTCAACATTGACCTGAAGATCTCCTACGCCGAATTCCTGAGCCTCACCAAGCACATGGAAAAGCCGTACAAAGCCAAGTTCGAGCTGCCCGACGGCAGCGTTGTCGAGCGCAACGTAGGCTTCGCCAAAGGCGCCGAGGCCACCGCCAACGCGCGCATCACCATGCGCAACTATCCCGACGAAATCCCGGAAGGCACAGTCGTCACGTTGCTGGAGTAGGGGCGACGCTTGCGTCGCCCTACTCGCGTGATACCACCGCGTGCACTTTGGCGCGTACGGTGGTTCCGACCACCTGCGCTTCCATGACGCACGGGCCTTCGGTGCCCGGCGCGGTGAAGATATTATTCTTGTCCACCACGCCCTGGCCTTTCAGCCGCCGCCACTGCACGCGCACCGGCTGTTCGTTGTCTTCGTCGTCGATGCCGATTGTTTCGAGCTGCACTTCCTGCAACGGCTGCAAAGCCAGCACGGGTGGGGTGATCTTGAGCTTCACGATCTCGGGCGGCGGCGCGTCATTCGCCAGCAGCAGCCGGGCACCCTCGCTTTGCCCGACGTTGCCGGCCGCATCGAACGCGATCGCGGTCGCCATGTACTCGCCGTCGTCGAACTGATTGGTGTCGATGTCGCGGGTGTACGGCGGCGTGGTAACAGGCTCGCCAACCTTCTTGCCGTTCAGGCAGAACTGCACACGCTCGACGCCGTTGTGATCTTCGGCTGAAGCCACGAATGTCAGCACGCCGCGGGTCTTCTTGCCGTCGCGCGGCTCTTTCAGCTCAACAGCCGGCGGTGTGTTGTCCACCCGGAACGAGCGCACCTTGCTGCGGCGCACGTGGTCGAGCACGTCGGTCGCCTCGATCACGGCTTCGTGCGGGCCTTCCGCGAGCTCGCGCCCGTCCACCTTCCAGATCCAGGGGCTCTGGGTAAGCGGCGCGCCCCACGGGCGGCCGTCGATCAGCAGCGTGGCCCGCGCGACGCCGATTGGGTCGCCAATGCTCGCCTGCAACTGGAACGCGCCGCCGACAAACTGGTCCTCGCGCGGCGTGATGATGCTGCTTTCGGGGCCGGGGCTTTCGTGCTCGAACTCGATCAGGTGGCGGCCGGGCTCCAACGGGTTCGCGATCACGAACACCTTGGAGTCGCCTTCAATCTCGACCTCGGCGCCGTCCACCAGCACCTTCTTCAACCCTGGGAACGACACGCGCACGTGCGCGCGCGTCGAAAGGAACAACACCGCCTGGGGGCCAGAAGCGCACAGGCTGAACTCGACAGGCTTGTTGGGGTCGTCGGGGTGGCTTGCGCCGAACCCGAGGTACAGGCCTTCTGACATGTCGTAGGCAAGCACGCTGGTGGCCTTGATCGCGACGTAGCGGCCGGGGTAGTCGTCGCGGCGATCCACGTACGCCATCAGCGCGTCGGTCCAGATCCACCCGCACTGCTGCGGCATGCCGCCCTGCCAACCGTTGAACAGCACCGCGCCATCGCCCATGGTGGTGCGGTACACGCGCCCGCGCTCGTCGGTGTTGATCCGGCGCACCGGCGGCATCTGCTCCGGTTTGCCGACCGAAATCAACCCCGCCAGGTCGCCGCGCCCGCGCAGAAACTCCAGCGTCAAACCGGGCAGCCCGTTGCCGGGGCCCGACAGTTCAACGCCCTGGCTGAACCCGTTGCTGTAGAAGATGAAGCGCGCCGCGCGCCCACTGCCGTCGCTGGCGCTGACCTGCAGCGTTCCGCGGTCCACGGGCCGGGCTTCGCCCCCGCCGCCGATGCGCAACCCCGCGCGCTGCAACGAGCGGCCGTCGCCGATGTCAAAGCGGTCAAACAGCAACACCGAGCCCTCCGAGCGCAGGTACAGCAGGTGCCGTTGCGCGAGGCTGCCGTCGGTGCCTTTGAAGTCGCCGTTGATGTAGGCCGCGCCGCCCATGTCGATGTAGTCGCGCACGCGACCCGCGATCTCGCGCCCGCCGATGTTCTGGTACAGCTCGGGCTCAGCAAGCAGCTTCAGGTTCACGCCCGCGCTCGCCAGTTGCACATACGGCAGCGCGCCCAACTCAGCCTGTAAGGTCACGATCGTGCTGCCGGGCGCCCAGTCGGCGCGAATCACCGCCCGCGTCTCCGAAAGCCGCGCCCCGGGCGACATGCTTTGCTCCGGGCTCGATGGCTGCAGCGTCGGGTCGTAGTACGCGGCCGTCAGCACCGCATCAATGCCGGGGTTGGCGGGCAGCTCAAGCCGATACTTGCTTGAGATGCGATCCTCTTCGCTGACGCGCTTGGCGGCTTCCGCGATGCCCACCTGCTGCAACAGCCATTGCGCGACGCCGTGGCGGTAGGTGTCGGCGATCTTGGCCAGCAGCGGCGTGGCGCCGCGCAGGTCGTCCACTTTCAGCCGGCCGGATGAGAACAGACCATAGCGATCCGCGCCGAACTGGTGCGCGATCCAGCGCGGGAGCTGGCTGAGGTTGCCCCCCTCGCCCATCAGCATGTCGTCGCCGTAGTAGCGTTTGAACGCCTCGCAGAACGGGACCAGAAAGCGCATCAGGTCGGTCAGGCCGTTCAGGTCGCTGGCGGCGGGGCGGCCGTTGTCCGCCACGCGGTTAATCAGCAGCGTCTGCGCGCGGGCCTCAGCGGTGTCCACCCAGCGCCGCGCGTTCTGGTAGTAGGCTTCGAAGTTCATCAGCGGCAGCGCGGCCAGCCCCAACGCCATCGCGCCGGTTTCACTGATGCCGGGCGGCGGGTTCTGCGACGGGTCGGTGATGAACGTGGCAAGCCTGCGCCCGTTGTCGTACAGCGACTTGCCCACTTCGGCACGGTCGCTTTCCTTCATCACTGGCGACAAAAGGTCAGCCGCCAGCGCGACGTCGCGGATCGCCGTCACGCAACCGCGCCCGGGCGGCGTCTCGGGCGCCGAGCCCGCACGGTCATGAAACTGACCGCCGTTCTGCGTGCACTTGAGGCGCAGCGCCTCAAGTGCCCACTGCATGATCGCCTGGTCGTTGGCAACGCGCCCGACGAACGCCGCTTCCAGCAGGCTGGGGTTGTCGATGATGTAGGCCGAGCCGCCCACGCTGCGCAGGCTGTAGTAGTCGTGGTCGAACGGCACGCTCGCGCGGGCGCCGATCAGCCCGTCCACGCGGTCTTTCAGCGTGCGGAACAGCGATTGCAGAAGCCCGCGCTCAAGCCGGACGCGCACCTCAAGCAGGTCGGCTTCGCTGACCAGCAGGCCCGGGTCTTCGATCACCTTGCTTTGCGGCAGAACCTTGCGGATCTCCGTGTCGCTGCCGGCGGCGTCAGGGATCTCCGCCACGATGGATTCGATCTCTTCCATCGTGACTTTGGGTGGCGGCGCCTCCGGCTTGGGCGGCAGCGGCAGGCGCTTGGTGAGGATGGCTTCGTTGAGCGTGTTGTCGTCGCTGGTGGGTTCAAGGGCGACGGCGTCGTTTTCGGGCGGCTTGACGAAGGGCGAAACGAACACGTCCGAAAGCGGGCGCAGCGCCTTCACTTCGGCGGTGGGCGTCTCCTGCGGAATGAAGTACGGGTTGCTGGGCGGCGGCGCGCCGAAGTTGTCGTCGCCGGTGACGGATTCGCCGGAAGTCTTGCGCCGCTCGTGCTCGCGCTCAAGCTCGTTGGCGATGTGGGTAACCTCATCCGGCTCTTCGGGAACATCGCGCGGTGCCCCCTTGGGCCCGGGTGCTCCGTGGTCGGACTTGGGTCGCTTCTCTGTCATCGGCGGGACAGCCTAAGCGTTTCAGGCGACGGTCCAAGAGCACTACTGCCACTTTCCGCTCATGAAGTCGTGATCCGAAACACCATCCATTTTCGTCAGCTTCCAGTACTTCCTGGCCTGCTTGATGTAAACATCCAGAACATCATCACCATCGCTGTGGGCCGGAATACCCGCCATCACGGGCGTTGTCGAATTCTTCGGTGTGAACACCCACACATGATGCCCCAGCCCGTCGCGGCCGAGATAGGTTGCACCCGCTTTGCGAAAGACCTTCGCCCATTGCCTGTACTTCAGGATCGGAAGAGACATCAGCGGTTGCCCGCCAGCGCGAGCTCCTGAATCCCGGCCAACGTTGCGCCAGCCGAGCCGGTCTCCTTCAAGGTAACATGGCCGAAATCGACAACGCCTTCGATCTTCTCGCCGGATTCCAGGCGCGAAAAAAGCTTGTCGTCTGCGGGATCCGACTGCGCGCGAAACGACAGCCCGTGCTGCCGGCCCTTGTCCGCCATCGCAATCAGCATCCGGGTCAGGGAGACAGCCGCGTCAAACGGGGTCTCGCCTACCCCCGCCGCCGCCGCGTCAAGGCACTCTGCCTCGCATCGGCCATCGCGCTCGTGGATGATAAATCGGAGCGTTTCGGTCATGCCGAAAGGATACCACGCCCGTCGTGTAGCTCCTACACGCCGCGCTTGTTGCCCCATACATATTTGTGCAATTGCAGGTTGAGGCGCGCGGGAACGCCGTCTTCGAGCATCCAGGCGACCAGCTCGGCGGGATCGACCAGCTTCCACGCGGGCGAGAACAGCACGGTCGTGCGCTCGTGAAGGCGCTCCTGTCGCATCAGGTCACGCGACCACTCGTAGTCGGCGCGCGAAGTCGGCACGAACTTCACCTCGTCC
>CAZNBU010000002.1:10359-13495 GCA_964571035.1 uncultured Planctomycetaceae bacterium
CGCCAAGCCGCAACCGTTGCAGGTTGGCGTAGTCGTTGGCGTGCTCTTCACGGCTGCCGGGGGTTTTCACGTCCAGGATCACATGCACGCCCAAGGGCACCACAGCGATGTCCTGGCTGCCGCCGGTTTCAACCAGCACCTCGCAACCGGCATCCAGCAGGCGGCGGCAAAGTTCGGGGAACAGAGGCTGCAGCAAAGGCTCGCCGCCGGTTATTTCTACGAGGTTCGAGGTTCGAGGTTCGGGGTTCGGGGGTTGGGCGGTCGCACTCCGCGATTGCTGATTGCCGATTGCCGATTGCCGACTAGTCAACGCCCTCCGCACGACCTCATCAATATGCACCGCCTCACCCTGCGTGAACGCATACGCCGTGTCGCAGTACGAGCAGCGCTGGTTGCACACAGCCGTGCGGATAAACGTGCAAGGCCGCCCCGCATGGGTGCTCTCGCCCTGGATGCTGGCGTAGATCTCGTTGATCAGCAGATGGGTGGACTCAAGGCCGCGCAACGCCTCCAGCGGCTTCAGCCGCGCGGCGATTTCGGATTTCGGATTTTGGATTTTGGATTGCGCAGCCATGCCGCCGAGTTTCGCGTCCGTAGATGCCTCCGCAAGTCCCGGTCCTTGGCCCTCGCTGACCTTGGGTAGCGCAGGAAGTCGTTGTTTGATGGGCTTTCTCCGCTAGGCTCTGCGGACGATGCGAACGTTGCTTTGTCTGAGTCTGCTCGTTGTGGTGCCGCCGAGCTGCCTGGCCGCGATGGAGTTTCACCTTCCCGCGCGTGAGGTATTGCGTTCGCTGTTTGAGAAACCGGCAGGCAACAATGCGGACGGAGAAGAGCCCGCTGGCTTCGCCCTGTTCGCGCTTGGTTCGTTGCGCTCAAACTACCCCTACGAGTATTACGCGCACGAAACCGCGTCCGGCGGGCTGAGCGCCGGGTTCGGGTTGTTCTGGTGGCTTGCTCTCGGTGTGGCGGCTCAGCATCAACCCGGCGAATCTGTGGGGGTGACCGGCGATGCCCGTTTTCAGTTCCTCTTTGTCGAAGCCGGCGGGGAGTATCGCCACTGGTACGTGAACGGCCCCGACCGGCGGTTGCAGATGTACAGCGCGTGGCTTGGCGGAAACATCTTCTTCCCTTTCAGCACGCCGTTTCTCAGCCTGTCGCAGGGGTTCGGGGTCGGGAATGTCGTTCACGACGGCGAATCACACGGCGGGCTTGCCATCTCGGCGCGCGCCCTGGCGTTCCCACTGTGGCCCCTGTCTCTTGAGGTGGACTCGACGCTGGTGCTGAACGCCGACGTCACTTCGCTCCAGGTTGGCGTTCAACTCGGCGTAATGGCGTTCCGACACTTTTTCGTAGAGGTCGGATACAGAGCGCTGTGGGTGGGGTTTGAGCGCTCGCCCTACCAGTCATTCACCTTGGGAATCGCGTTCTATACTCGATTCGACAAGCTCTTCGGCAGCCCCCAACGCCCCAACACCTGGTAGGCGCTTCAATCCAAAATCCAAAATCCAAAATCCAAAATCGACCCTATACTCCGCCCCCGATGCTCAGGGCCGCTTGTCTGGTTGTGTTCCTGATCGCGGCCGCTTCGTCGGCTGACGCATTGTCATTTGAGGTCTCCCGCGTCGCCGCCGCGCAGGCGGACGAGCAGGGCGCGCTGGAATCGCCGCGCTTCGACATCAAGCCGCCCTGGGGCCTGTGGGCCAACCGCGCGCCGTACCCATACTACGACGGCCCGTTCAGCATCGACGTGCAAGACGACCTGGTTGCCCGCGACATCTGGTTCGATTTCTCCGGCGAGTTCTGGGCCGGCGTGGGGTACCGCGGCGCCTCCGGCCAGTGGCGGGCGCGCTTCGGGCTGGTGTTTGCCGACGTCAGCTACACGCAGCTCGCGCGCTCAGCTACCGACGACTACCAGTTCAGCCGCATCGAAGACTGGGCCTACATCACCGACGCGCGCGGCCACATAGGGTTCACCGCGCCGCTGCCGCATGTGGGTTACCTCGATTTCGGCGTCGGGTTGGCGGGGTTTGACGAAACGCGCGGCATTTCGCGCATGGGCGTGAGCTTCAAGGCCTCCGCAAGTATCTGGCCGATCTGGCCGATCGGGCTTGAAGGTTGGGCCGTGCGCGAGCAATTCTTCGACGGCACCGGCGCCAACGATTTCGGGGCGCGTCTGCACGTGCAGGTCTTTCGCCATTTGCACGTCACAGCCGGGTGGCGCTGGATGAGCGTGGACGGCAGCAACTTCAGCACCCACGGGTTCACCATCGGGCTGAGCTTCCAGTGGTCCAACCTGCGAACCTTCTTCTGGGCGCCCTTCAACGGCCCGGCCTACTAACGCGTGTTCTTCCGGGTACGCGTCACGGCTTGCCGGACTTAGCACCTGGCTCGATTGCGGATTTTGGATTGCCGATTTTGGATTGAACTGCCCCTGATACGCACCAATCCGAAATCGTCGCGCCTGACGCGTTCCTTCGCTGCCCCTTCTCGGCGTCTCCGCGAGAATTGCCCTGCACCTTTCAAAGTGCGACGTTTCGCGGGTTTGCGAGAACTACTTTGCAATCATGCTCTGACTTTCGGCACTCGTGTGCGCCGGAATTTCGGTTGTAGCGGACACTGAAAAGCTACCATTTAACCACTATTCGGCTGGGCGATGAACTGAGGAGGCAACCGCGGTGCGGCGTGGTTGTGATCGCCCGGAACGGAGAGGCACGCCATGAAGAACAACCGCTTTCTGCCGCGCGCATTGAGCGTGGCAGCCCTGCTGGTACTCGCCGGCGGGTTTTCGCTGTCGCAGCAGTCTACCGACTACGGCCCGGCCAAGGTCGCGTACGACGACTACATCAAGCGCCCGTCGTTGCAGATGCGTACCCGCGGCCGGATTCGCCTGGCATCCACCGGCCACCCCGGCGCGTTCGACATCCTTTCCAAGAGCTACGCGAAGCCGGAAGTACCGCGCGACCACGTGCGCTACCTGCTGACCAGCATCTCCGCGTTCAACTTTCAGGAAGACCAGTTCACCGACGGGTGGCAGAAGTGGCGCGAAAGCTACCGCACCGCGGGCGACGCGTGGCTCTGGTACCGCTCGCTCATCATCCACCAGGACAACCGCGGCGAAGCGCACCTGCTTGAAGTC
>CAZNBU010000002.1:13505-23445 GCA_964571035.1 uncultured Planctomycetaceae bacterium
GTCGCGAGCAACGACAAGCTTGACCTGTTCATTCGCGCCGCGGCATTGCAGGCGCTGGCCTACAACGGCAGCGACAAGATCCTCGCGTGGTGGGAAACCAAGCTGGACGAAGCCGAAAAGTGGAAAGGCATCGAGCGCACGGTGATGCTTGAGTGTGCCGCACACAACTATCTCAAGCAGTCCTACCAGTTCGGCACCGACCAGTTCCGCAAGACCGGCCTCAAGCTCATCCCGCTGATCGACGACAAGGAAACCGATCCGCGCACCAGCCTTGTCATGGCGCGCTGCTTCCGCGAGATCTTCAACACCGACAAGCTTTGGGTCAACGCCAAGCCGTGGCTCAACCGCCTGCTGAACCCGGACAAAGCGGAAGCCAAGGCGGACGACAAGTACGCCAAACAGCCGCCCCCGACCAGGTTCGTCGGCATCGAAGCCAACGGCAAGCGCATCGTGTATGTGATCGACATGTCGGATTCGATGTGCAAGCCGTTCACGGTCAAGGAAAAGGAAGACATCAAACGTCCGCCGGAAAAACCCAAGCGCAGAAGCCCGATCACCGGCGAAGGCGGCGGCAAGGAAAGCCCGAAAGACGGCGAAAAACCGGCGGCGCCGGAAGAACCGGAGCCCGAGAAGGAGAAAGACCTCGAAGACGAATTGCCGTGGGACAAGATCAAGACCCGCTGGGATTGCGCCCGCGAGTACCTGAAGCTCAGCCTGCGCTCGTTGCAGGAAGACCAATACTACTGCGTTATCTGGTTCGGCAGTGAAGCCGGCCCGCTGCGCACCACGCGCTCGATGGTCCCGGCGCACCCGCGCCACATTGAAGCGACTATCCGCGAGCTCGACGCCGTCAAGAAGGGCGCGCCAACCACCGACCGCAAGGACGGCACGCTGCGCGGCAACACCAACCTGCACGGCGGCATCCACCGCGCGTTCAAGGTTTTCGAAAAGGGGCTGGTCAAGGAGTACGAGTACGTTGATCCGAGCACGTTCTTCACCGGGGCCGACACGATCTTCGTGCTGTCGGACGGCGACCCGACCTGGGACGACTGGCCGGTGAACGACAAGCGCGACGACTTCGACCAGACCGGCGACCCGGAATCACGCACGGCGCACCCCGACATGGAAGTCCTGATGTTCCCGGGGCCATATGGGTACATGTACCAGAACCCGTACCTCGCCGATGACGTGAGGCGGCTGAACCTGTTCCGACGCTGCGAGATTCACTGCATCGGCATAGGCGAAGCCACCTACAACCTGATGTACCAGATCGCCGAGCAAGGCAACGGCCAGATCAAGATGGTGGGCGGCGGCGGGGACTGACGCGTGACGGGTTGATCACGGGCCGGAAGAGAAATCCCCGGCCCGTGCTTTTTATAGCTCAGCACGAATCTCTGCAATCACCATAACAACGGTGTAGGTCCCCCAAACGGCGCTGAAGCACAATCCCGTCAGGCCAAGCCACCATGCCCTTCGGTCCTTGCCTGCACGTGCAACAGCGACGATCCCGGCAACGAGACCGACCGGCCAGCAAAGAAACAATCCCGCAATTGACACCCATCCCCAAATACGAGCGGAGCGGTCCCACTGTGGCTCAACCCCCGGTGCCTCGCCATAGGGACGCAGCGCCGGTCCCTGCGGCGGTGTCTGTCGCCCTGGATCCATCGTGAGGATTATGCCGGAAGCGTGTCGCATGTGGAGGTATAGTCCAGACATGAGACAGGGCAATGCACGATCTTCACGAATGCTTCTTGACGTCACCCCGGAAGGCTGCGAAATCGTTATCGGTGACGCCCGCCGCGTCCTTCAGGACTTGCCGTCCGAGTCGTTCCAATGCTGCATTACCAGCCCACCGTATTGGGGGTTGCGCGATTACGGCATTGACGGGCAGATCGGCGCTGAGCAGCGGCTGGAAGACTTCATCACCAACCTAGTAAGAGCGTTTGAGGAGGTTCGCCGCGTGCTGACCCCCGATGGCACTCTTTGGCTCAACATCGGCGACTCGTACACCAGCGGCAACCGGGGTTGGCGAGCGAATGACAAGAAGAACCCCGCGCGCGCCATGAGCTACCGGCCGCCGACGCCGGATGGGCTCAAGCCGAAGGACCTCATTGGCGTCCCTTGGCGCCTTGCGTTCGCGTTGCAGGCGGCGGGATGGTTTCTGCGATCCGACATCATCTGGAACAAGCCGAACTGCCAGCCGGAGTCAGTGAAAGACCGACCGACACGAGCGCACGAGTACCTTTTCCTGCTATCGAAATCCGAAGACTACTACTACGACCACGAGGCGGTGAAGGAAGGCACGGCATCCAACGGCGGCAGACGGAACCGCAGAACGGTTTGGAACGTCAACACGGAGCCGTTTCCTGAGGCTCACTTCGCCACGTTTCCGCCGGCCCTGATTGAGCCGTGCGTGCTTGCCGGGACCCGCGCGGGAGATCGCGTACTGGACCCGTTCTTCGGCTCAGGAACCGTGGGCGTCGTCTGCCAGCAACAGAACCGGCCATTTCTTGGCGTTGAGCTGAACGAACAGTACGCCGGCATTGCGCGGCGCCGCCTTGGGTGGGAGTAGGCATGGGGCGACGGCCCAAGGCATTGCCGATTCTCCAGCCGTCATTGCAGATCGCATTCAGTGTGCGGCTTGAGGAGATTCGGCGGCTGTACCTCGGCGAAGCGTTGTCCGCTGTTGTCAAGCAGCTCGACCTGCCGACGATCGACGACCAGCTTAAACAGGGGGTGCCATCCCACGCGCTGAAGCACTTGGCGGCGACTGGGCTGCGGGGTGAGGTTTTCTTTCCTGTTCCCGCAGTGCTGCTCGCCAACCCGCACCTGCTCGGATACTACCGGTTGCTTTACGGGTTCTCGCAGAAAGAGTTCTATAACAAGGGTCCGTTCGGCCGGTTTCTCGCCATGGAGGACCGGGGCGTGATCTCGAAGTCGGCTCTTGAGCTGGTGCCTGCCCTGTGCGGCAGTCTTGTTGCCAGCGGCGCCGAGCTGCTTGAGGCACTGGACACCATCACCAAGGACCGAATTCACGAATTGCAGTTGCTGACCGTCGGGCCGCAGTTGCGCGGTGGCGCCAACACGAAAGTCGGCGCCGAGGCAACCCGCCAGGTCCGCGAGTTGATCCTGTCGATCGTCCGCAAGTACGTTGCGGCTGACGACCTGAGATTGATCCGCCTGAAGAACGACTCGGGACGAAACGTGCTGATCGAGTTCGCAGCCGATCCCGACGTTCGAATCGAGATCGCGGGCGAGCACCCACGCCCGCTGGTGTCGATAGAGATCAAGGGCGGGGCCGACCGGTCCAACGTCCACAACCGCCTTGGCGAAGCCGAGAAGAGCCACCAGAAAGCGAAAGCGCGCGGGTTCTTCGAGTTCTGGACTATTTGCAAAGTCGATGTCGCACCCGATGTTGTGCGACAGGAGTCCCCGACAACCACACACTTCTTCTCGCTGGACCGGATACGACGCGGCGACACAGCCGAACATCGCCGATTTCGCGAGTTGCTTTGCCAACTGGCCGGGATCAGGGGCTAGCCCTTGTTTCTGCGTCAGCGGGGCTGCGTACACGGTACTTAATGGCAGAATGCCCGGCCCGCATTGACGGGGTTTGTGGGGTCTTTTGAGGAATCGCCATGCGCATCTTTGAGCCGCATATCCACCTGATCAGCCGCGTCACCGACGACTACGAGAAAATGGCTGCCGCCGGCATCACGCACGTCAATGAGCCGCAGTTCTGGCTTGGCCAGCCGCGCACCAGCGTCGGCACGTTCATCGACTATTTCCACCACATCACCGAGTACGAGGTCGCCCGCGCCGCGGATTACGGCATCAAGCACTACTGCAACATCGGGTTGAATCCGAAAGAAGCCAACGACGACCGCGTCAACAAAGACGTGATGGCGATCCTGCCCGAGTGGGTAAAACACCCCACCTGCACCGCGATTGGCGAGATCGGCCTGGACAGCCACACCGAGAAGGAGGAGGAATTCCTGCGCCAGCACCTTGAGCTGGCAAAGAAGACCGGGTTGCCGATCCTCGTGCACACGCCGCACCGCGACAAGCTCAAGGGCACGAAGCGCATCATCGCCATCTGCAAGGAAGCGCAGATGGACCCCAGCATGGTGCTGATCGACCACAACAACGAAGAGACGATCCCCGAGACCAAGGCGGCGGGCTACTGGGCCGGCCACACGGTCTACCCGGTGACGAAGCTGAGCCCCGAGCGCGCGACGAACATCCTCAAGCGCTTCGGCACCGAGCGCATGATGATCAACAGCAGCGCCGACTGGGGCCCCAGCGACCCGCTGAACGTGCCCAAGACGGTGGGCGAGCTGCGCCGCAACGGGTTCACGGAAGAGGACATCCAAAGGGTGGTCTGGGACAACCCGTTCAACTTCTTCGCCCAAAGCGGAAAGCTCGACGAAGAGCGCGCCCGCCTAAAACACACCTTCCTGCCCGAAAGCGTGGCGGTGTAGGGGCGACGTTTACGTCGCCCTCGAAACCCGCCCGCGCGTGCAACCCAACACCGAGGGCGATGCAAGCATCGCCCGTACGGCGGCCCCGAAAGCCCACGACGGACCTGTCCGCCGCAGCCTTGGCGGAGGCGGAAGTCGTGGGCAGAGCCAGTATGACCGCGCAAATCCAGAACAGCCCACTGCTCCCGCAGTGGGCTTTCAAGTTCGAGAATCCTTTCGCTGCCGGCCCCGCCCTGCTGCTACACTGGAATCCAATCGAATCACGCAAAGCTGCGACCCATGCGACCGGCAGCAACCATCTGCGTCGCGATCCTGCTGACACTCGGCGCGGCCGGGGCGTCGGCGCAGTTGATGGTGGACACGACCGAAATCGTCATCACCAACGGCGGATGCGGCGGCGGCTCGCCGATCCCGAAGCTGCAGGCCTCCGGCGGCAGCGGTGACTACGAATGGGGTGTGGTCTCAGGGCAGCTTCCACCCAATCTCGTCCTCAAGTCGAACGGCTCGTGGGGCGGCAAGATGGATTGGAGTTGGGTGTACGACCGCAACACCACCACAGCCGATATCCAAGTGACCGACCGCGCCGATGGCTCCACCGCGCAGCGCACGGTGCTGTTCGAGGGCCGAGTCATCAACTTCGCCGGGGCTTGCAGCGTTCCAAGCGACTGCACAGCCATGCCCGGCGCCACGCCGCCCGCCGCCCTGGGCTGCGCGCTCGCGGGCGCGCTGGCATTCCGCAGAAGGAGGCGCCGTCGATGCGTACCCTCCTGCTGATCGCGCTGGTCACTTGCACTACCGCCGTGCAGGCACAATTGATGGTGGAAACCGGCTCGGTTACATGGACCCGCAGCCCTTGTGCGCCGAGCGACCCCGATCGCGTGACGGTCACTGAAATGCGGGCGTCCGGCGGCAGCGGCACCTACGAGTGGCGGGTTGTCGCCGGGCAAGTTCCATCCGGCACACGGCTCAAGGTCGGCGGCCACTGGGACGGCACGGTGGACATGAGTTGGTTCGAGGACAACCCCAACGCGACCATCGACGTCGAGGTCCTCGACCTGGAAACAACGCTGACCGCCCAGCGAACCATTTCGTTGCACTTGCGCATCGGAGCTCTCGACGGGTACTGCGGTGACCCCTGGGATTGCTCCGCCACGCCCGCACGAGGCCTGCCGTGGGCGATCCTGTTTGCGGCATTCGCCGCCGCTGCGAGCCGGCGATTGGGCCACGCATGAAGTGGGTGCTTCTTCTGTTGCTGGTATCTGGAAGCGCGCTCCACGCGCAATTGGTCATCGAAACCACCGTCGTAGAAGTCCAGCGTGATTGGTGCAACCCAGACAGCAAGCAGCTTTCCGTGACAACGATGGAGGCCTCTGGTGGCAGCGGGGACTATCAGTGGCTGATCGTTGACGGCCGCAAACCGAGAGGGTTGAAACTGCGCTCCAACGGAAAGTGGAAGGGGACAGTCGACTGGGACTGGTTCCAAGGCGACAAGGACAGGTCCGCGATGATCCAGGTGACCGATCGTGAGACAAGTGAAACCCATGTAGCAACCGTAGAGTTTGTGCGGACACCAGCTGGCGTGGCCGGCCAATGCTGCTCGCTGTCAGCTACCTGGTCGCCATGGAGTGTTCCTGTATTCGGCGCAATCGCGACTGTGATCGGCCTGCGTCGGCGGCGTCTAAAACGTGTGGACGAACAGGCCGCTTCTTAGCTTGGGTTCGAACCAGGTGCTTTTGGGCGGCATGATCTGGCCCGCGTCGGCTATGCCCATCAGTTGATCCACGGTCACGGGCGGCAGGGCGAACGCGACGGCGGCTTTGCCCGCGTCCACCTGTTTGCGCAGGTAGTCGTCGCCGCGGATGCCTCCGACGAAGGTGATGCGGTCGCTGGTGCGCGGGTCGTCGATGCCCAGCAGCGGCGCCAGCACGCGGTCTTGCAGCATCTGCACCGGCAGACGCGAGACCGGGTCGTCCGCGGTCGGCGTCAGCGCGATCTCGCGCCACTGGCCGTTGAGGTACATGCGAGCGGCGCGGGAATCGGGAATCGGCAATCGGGAATCGCCGGCTGCGCTTTTCCCGATTGCCGATTCCCGATTGCCGATTGCCGACACGCGCTCGATCAACTCCTCCCCCGTCATCCCATTCAAATCATGCATCAGCCGGTTGTACGGCAGAATCTGCAGCTCGCTTGCGGGGAACATCACGCACAGGAACCAGTTGTAGTCCTCGTCGCCGGTGTGATGCGGGTTGGCGGCGGCGCGCTCGCGCGCTACCCGGGCGGCGCTGGCTGCGCGGTGGTGGCCGTCCGCTACGTAGAAGCAGGGCACGTCACCGAACGCGCCAGCCAGCTCATCGCCCGCGCGCCAGCCGGTGTGCCGGATGCCGTCGGGCGCGGTGAAGTCGAACAGCGGCGGCCGCGCAGCCACCCCGTCCACCAGGCCGCTGATGCGCGCATCGTCGCGGTAGGTGAGAAATACCGGGCCAGGGTTGGCGGAAAGCTCGCGGGTGAGGCGCGTGCGGTCGTTTTCTTTGTCCGGACGCGTGCGCTCATGCTTCTTGATCATCCCCGCGTCATAGTCGTCAACATGGCAAAGCGCCACAACCCCGCGCTGCACATGAGAGCCCATCTGCTGGCGATACACGTAAACGCAAGGCGAGCGCTCACGAACTAGATGCCCGTCACTTTGCAGCCGTCTAAAATTCTCGACCGCGCGCGCGTACACGGCATCGGAGTACGGATCAGTGTCCGGCGGCAGGTCAATCTCCGCCCGCACGACATGCAGCATGCTCAAAGGGTTGTCACCCGCCAGATCGCGCGCCTCATCCGTGGAGACCACGTCATAGGGAAGCGACGCAACCAGGTGCGCCTTGTCGGGCGGCGGGCAGAGTCCCTGGAAGGCTCGAACGCGCACTCTTACTCCCTGCAAACTGCTTTAACGCGACGACGCGAAGTAGGCGCGAAGACGCGGAGAACTGCACAAGCCACAAAAGCGCGAAGACACAAAACGCAGTTCTTGTTTGGTGCTTTTGTGTTTTCGTGGCTTACGCAGTTGCCTTTCTTCGCGGCCTTCGCGTGGACTTCGCTCCTTCGCGTCAATCAGTTCACGCGGCCGATTACTTCGCCGCCGGTCAGAAAGTTGCCTACGTTGCGGCAGATGATTTCCGCCACGCGCACTTGCGCGTCTACTGTGCTGGCGCCGAGGTGTGGCGTGCACACGACGTTCGGGTGATTCACCAGTGCGCTGCCCTTTTCCGGCGGCTCCTTCTCGAACACGTCCAGCGCGGCGCCCGCGACCTTGCCGCTGTTCAAACCTTCCAGCAGCGCCGCTTCGTCGATCAAACCCCCGCGCGCGCAGTTGATGATTCGCACGCCCGGCTTGCACAACCCGATCGCCTTCACGCCGACCAGGTGCTTTGTCTCCGGCGCCAGCGGCGTGTGCAGTGTGAGGAAATCGGCGCGCTTGATCACTTCGTAAATTGGCTGCAGCTCGATGCCCAACTCCACGGCGCGCTCCTTGCTCAGCACAGGATCGTGGCCGATCACGTTCATGCCCAGGGCCATCCCGCGCTGCGCCACAATCGCGCCGATGTTCCCCAGGCCCAGCACGCCCAGCGTCTTGCCCGCGAGCTCGACACCCTTGAAACCGCGGTCGAACTCGCCCGCGCGCAGCTTCGCATTCGCCTGCGGGATGTGCCGCGCGAGCGCGAACATAAGCGCGATCGTATGCTCCGCGGCGCTCAGCGTGTTGCCGCCGGGCGCGACCAGCACAGCCACGCCACGCTCCGCCGCCGCCTTTGCATCAATGTTGTCGTAGCCGGTGCCGGCGCGGCCGATCACCTTCAGGTCGGGCGTTTTCTCAAGCACGTCGGCGCCCACCTTGGTTTCGGAGCGCACAATCAGACCAGCCACCCCGCGCAGGGCGCTAACAAGCTCGTCGCCGTTCAGCGGCGCGCTTTCAATGACTTCGATGCCGGGATAGGTGCGCAGAATCTCCGCGCCCTGTTTCTCCATCTTCGCTGAGATCAATACTCTCGCCATGTCTCCTCTTTCACTGCGAACTGCTTTGACGCGAAGACGCGAAGTTCACGCGAAGACGCGGAGAACTGCTTAACCACAAAAGCACAAAGGCACCAATTGCTGTTTCAACCTGTGGCGTTTTGGCGCTTTGGCGGTTCAAGCAGTTGCCTTTCTTCGCGGCCTTCGCGTGATCTTCGCGCCTTCGCGTTAAGCCGTAGCAGTCAGCTTTCGATACTCCAACTGCGCCGCATTCAATCCTGCCCCATCTTCGAACTTTAACCCCGCTTCGCGTAGGACCACTTCCAGCGCGCCGAGCAGGCCGATTGTGTCGATGTAGTCGTAGTTCCCCAGGTGCGCCAGCCGGAAAATCTTGCCCGCCAGCGCGTCCTGCCCGTCCGCGATGATCGCGCCGAACTTCTGCTTCAGCGCCTTGATCACAACCTTGCTGCCGATCGCGTCCGGCATCCGGATCGCCGTCACGCTGTCACTCGGCGCGCTCGACAGCAGCTCAAGCCCCAGCCCGCCGGCGGCTGCGCGGCTCATGCCCGCCAGCACGCCCGCGTTGTGCACGAGCCCATCCACGCCGATGCCGAGAATCCACTCCAGGCTAGCGGCCGCCGCGGCGATCAGGCTGATCGCGGGCGTGAACGCGGTCTGGTCGGTCGCCTGGGCTTTGCGTTCGCGCGCAAAGTCAAAATAAAAGCGCCGCGAGCCCCCGCCCGCCAACAGCCGCTCCGCTTTCTCGCTGATGCTGACGAACGCGAGCCCCGGCGGCATCGCCATCGCCTTTTGGCTGCCGCAGACGACAAGATCCAGCCCCCACTCGTCCACGCGCACGTCATGCGCGCCGATCCAGGTGATCGCGTCAACGCACATCAGCGCGTCGCGGCTCTTCACCAACTCGGCGATCTCACGCACGGGGTGCACCGTGCCGGTGCTGCTTTCGCTGCCCTGCACGAACACCGCACGCGTGTTCGGGTTTTCCGCCAGCGCCTTCTCGACCGCCGCGACTTCGACCGCGCGACCGTGCTCGACCTTCAGCTCGACGACCTTGGCGCCGTAGGCTGTGTTCATCTTGGTCCAGCGCTCGCCGAACTTGCCGGCATTCACGCTGATCACAGTGTCGCCTTCGCGTACCGCGTTGACCACGCACGCTTCAAGGCCGCCGCTGCCGGAGGCTGCAAACACCAGCACGTCGCGCTGCGTCTTGAACAGGTGCTTCAGGCCCGAGCGCACCGTCCGAAACAGTTCAATAAAAGCGTCGGTGCGATGGTGCATCGAAGCCGCGGCTTGCGCGATCTGCGCTTCAGGCAGCAGCGCCGTGGGGCCGGGTGTCAGGACACGGTTCTTGGCAAACATGGGGAACTCCTGCGGGGAATGCTAGAACGCGCAGCCGCAGGGTCCATCATGGAATTGCTTCACGGCAGCGGAATGACCGCCTC
>CAZNBU010000003.1:0-18674 GCA_964571035.1 uncultured Planctomycetaceae bacterium
GGAAGAAACCAACACAGGCGTACAGAAAGAAGCCCGCGGGGATTAGGGGCAAAGGCCTGACGCGAAGACGCGAAGTTCACGCGACGACGCGGAGAACTGCAGTGATAGCCACAAAAACACGAAAGCACAAAACAACTACCTAGTTTTGTGCTTTCGTGTTTTCGTGGCTAAAGCTGTTGCCTTTCTTCGCGGCCTTCGCGTGAACTTCGCGCCTTCGCGCAAAAGCAGTTCGAAGCCACAACATGCCCAATCAACCCAACGTAGGCGCAGCGGGCGGCGCTTTCGCACCGAATTTCGTATCCACCCTTGGCCCTCCGAACGGTTAATGCTGGAGGTGCGATGCGGGATCCTTTGGCCTTGGCGTTTTCTTTGGTGGCTGACCGGGCTTGGCGGTTGGCTTTTGCGCTTACGTTTCATGCGCCCGACGCCGAGGACCTCTTGCAGCAGACCCTGCTTGTCGCTGCCCGCAAACGCTCGCGCATCCCTTCCGACGACCCATGGCCCTGGTTTGCCGCGGTGATGCACCGCGAGGTCCGCAACCTGCGGCGCAAGAACCTTCGCCACATCACAGCCGCCTTGCAGGAGGCAAGCATGGCAGACGCGCATCACGGCCCGCCCGACGCCGCCGCGCGCAACGAACTGCGGCAGCAGTTGCGCAACGCGTTGCAGCAGCTACCGGAAGACGAGCGCGACGCGCTGGTCGCGGGCTACATCGGCGGGCTGACACAAAAGCAGGCGGCTAAGGCGCTGGGCCTGCCGCTGGGGACCTACAAGAAGCGCGTGCGCGAGGGGCTGTCGTCGCTGCGCCGCCGCATGAAAGTTGAGGGCGCGCAGGCGACGGCGATGCTGCCGCTGATCCCGATCCCCGCCCCGCCGCCCGGGTGGGAAGCCGCGCTGATCCAGTCCGTCGCGCACATCGCGCCGGGCGCCATTGTCGGAGGAATCGCCATGAAGAAGATCGCCATCGCCGCCGCGAGCGTGCTCGCCATTGCCATCCTTGGCACCTGGGCGGGCAAAACCGTGCTGTTCCCGGAAACCCCGGAGCACCCGCACCGCAACACGCCCGTCGCGCAGGCGCCGGACACAACGCCCGAGGAACCGGACAACCCGGAAACCGAAACCACCAAAGGCCGCGGGTCCAGCGCCTCCTCTGATGCCACCCCACGGGCGAACGATGAGGAAGCAGGCGTCGACCCGCGGCCCGCCGACGTACACGCGCCGGTGGAAGACCTGCCCGACACGGAGCCCGACCCAGCCGGCACCCACCGCGCCGTGATTGCCGGGCGCGTCGTGGACAGCGCCGGACGCGGCATTGAAGGGGCCAGCGTGTCGGCAGGCGGCGCGAAGCTCGAAACGCCGGCGGGCGGCGCGTTCCGCCTTGAAGTCGAGTGGGGCAGCGCCGAGACGCATGCGCTGCGCCTGCGGGCTTCGGCGCCGGGTATGACGTCGGTGGCTGGCCGCGAGCTGCAGCTTACGCCGGGCGCGTCGATCCAGGGGATCACGCTGGTGCTGCACACCGGCGCGACGGTGTACGGCAAGGCGACCTGGGAAGGCGGCAGCGAGCCGGCAGCCGGTATCACCGTGGAGGCGGTCCACGGCGACCGAACAGACACCAAAGGCGATGTCGACCTGAACCTTGCTGAGCGCACCACGGTCACGAATGACAAAGGCGAGTATCGGGTCGAAGGCTTGCCGCCGGGCCAGTGGTTCATTCGCGGCAAGAACGCCGAATCGCGCGCGCTGGTAGTCGAGGAGCACCGCGAACGCACGCCGCAGCACTCGCAAGCCGAGTTCATCCGCGTCAAAGAGGGCGAAGAGAAGGGCCCGGTCAACCTGAACATCCCGCGGCAGATGCGGCTGATCTGGACGCTGAAAGCGCCCGCGGAAGGCCGCGTGTTCGCGTCAGTGGTGCAAAGCGGCATGGACCGCCTGCCGTCGTACGGCGGGTGGGGCGTCGGCATCAACCCGGACGAGAACGGCGTCTACATGCTGGACTGGCTGACCACCAAGCACACGCAACTGCGCATCAAGGCGGACGGGTTTGCCGAGACGTTCTTTGCACTCAAGCCAAAGCTGGGTGAAGACCTCGACCTTGGCGAACTGACGCTCGACCGTGGCCAGACCGTGCGCGGGCGTGTGGAGGATTCCTCGGGCCGCGGCATCAGCGGCGCGACGCTGTACCTCAAGACCGACATCGACATGCCGTTCGTGCGCCCCGACGGCGACGACGGCAAAGCCAAGATCGCCGAGGCGGTAAGCGACGACAACGGCCGCTTTGAAATGCCCGGGTTGGCGGCGGGCGGGTACGTGCTGACGTGCGAGCACGCCGACTTCGCGACCGAGAAGGTGCAGGTGGGCATCCGCAAGGGCGCCGACCCCCCGCCGATGACAGTGGTGATGAAGGAGGCGGGGGTGATCTTCGGCGTCGTGTCGGCGCCGCGGACGCCGGTCGAGAGCGAATGGCCGGACCCGGAGGGCGTGCGCGCGATCTCGATGACCGAGCCGCGCGTCGTCGAGATGGTGGACATCCACCCTGGCTACGCCGGGTTTCTCGGCAAGAAGGGGCCTTTGTTTACGCCGCTGGAAGAAGGCGGCGGGTACGAGCTGCGCGGCATGCCGCCGGGCCGCTGGATGGTGGTGGCGTACCGGCAGGGCAACGTGGACTTCCGCATGGACGTAACCGTGGAACCGGGCCGCCGCACGCGCGTCGACTTCGATTTCTCGACGCGCACCGGCAGCATTGCCGGCAAGGTATCGATCAACGGGCGCGCGGCGCCGGGCATGGAGTTCATCGTGATCGGCCAGACGGGTCGCATCACCCGCGCCACGCCGCGTTTGAAGACAGACGATGACGGTGCCTACCGCTTCCTGAACATCCTGCCGGGCAAGTGGTACGTGCTCACGCAGCCCGAGGCTGTTCGCATGGACGCCGAGGTGCTGACCGCGCGGCAGGTTGAGGTGACGCCGGGCGGGGAGGTCACGCTCAACATCGACATTGAAGAAACGGGCGTCACGCTGAACGGGCACGTCACGCTGGGCGGCGCGCCGCACTACACGCGGGCAACGTTCATACCGGGGTTCGCGGGCGGCAAGGAAAAGCAGGCTGACATCGCCAAGGACGGCACGTTCACGCGCACCGGGCTTGAACCGGGCCTGTGGCACGTGTGGTTCCGCGGCGGCAATCTGCTGGAGCTGTCGGTGGCCTACGCGACCATCGAGATCACCGAGACTTCCAGCGAGCCCTGGAAGCTCAACTTCGCGAAGGCGGGCGTCACGGTGACCTGCGGCCTGGAGACGCTGACTGCGGGCACGCGCCTGGATGGTTGGTTCATCGGCGGCGGGCCGGAGACGAACGCCTCGCGCATCAGCCTGCCACTGTCAGCGGGCGGTCCGACGGTATTCGCCAACTTGGTGCCGGGGCGCTACCGCTTCGTGCTTGAGGTTGCGGGGTACGCGCCGGTGGTGAAAGAGGTTGACGTATCCGGCGCCACCGAAGTGGACCTCACGCCAGCCGCTGAGGGCGCCGGCGTCACGGTGACGTTCGGTGCGGCGGGCGGATTCACGCCTGAAGAACTCAAGAATTGGCAGTACGCGCGGATGTGGATCGAGCAGGCGGGGTACACCACAAGCAAGAAACTCGTGGCTGTGCGCGAGAACTATGACGCGCAGACCAAGTTCGAAAGCCTACAACCCGGGCCCGCCACGCTGTACTTCCGCGGCGACGCGTTTGAGCCGCAGACGGTGCAGATCACGCTGGAGGCGGGCGCGACCAAGGAACTCACGCTGACACCGCACAAGGGCGCCCGCGCGATACTCAACGCCGGCGCAGCCCTCACCGCCCCGCAGGTGACCGTGACGAACGCGGCGGGCCAGCCGGTCGAAATTTCGGAGACGCTGCTCAACGACGCGCGTGCACTGGCGGACGGCAAACTGCAACTAGGTCCGCTGGTTGCAGGCACATACCGGGCCACGATCAAGGGCGAAGGCGAGCCGGTGCAGGTTGACTTCACGATCAACAGGAGTCAGCAACTCGAAGTCGCTATGCCCGGAGGCGAGTAGTTCGTTCGAAAAGGCAGCATCGCGCAGAGATCACAGAGCGCGCGGAGAACGGCAGGGCAAGTAAACCACGGGTGAACACAGGTAAACACGGTGTTTTCGACTTGTGTTCACCCGTGTTTACCCGTGGTTGCTTTTCTCTGCGAGCTCTGCGCGAGGCCGCTTTTTTTCCTGCTCTTTGGCCGCAGCGGGTATGCACGTAAGCTGTTTACCAGCAATCACTTGCGCGGCAGTCTGAACAAACCCGCGGAAATTACTGTTCCGGTCGTGAACACTTTCGGCCCTGGTGGCGTAATAGAAGTAGAGACTCTTTCCCGTTGGGAACCTGCTCATGAAGAAATCACCGCTTTTCACCTTCCGCCGCTCGGCGCAACTCGTTGGCGCGGCTGTTGTTGTCGCGCTGCTTGCGGTCAATCCTTCCTTTGCACAGGAGGTGGAGGATCCAGCCGCTGCCGGCAAAGAAGTGCGCCTTGACCGACTGGCGGAAAAGCAGAAGGCTGCGCGCAAGGAACTCGAAAGCCTTAAGGAGCGCCTGGAGAACCTGCGCCTCGAGCTTGAGCAGAGTGACGACCCCACTGAGCGCCGCCGCATCCCGCAGATCACCGCGGCCCTGAAGCGTCTTAACGAGCTGTCGATCGAAAAGGACATGGGCACCGCCGAGGAGAACATCCGCGGCGGGCAGGTGCGCACAGCGGTTGCCGAGGGCCAGAAGATCCAGAAGGCCATCGCCGAGATCATCGAGCTGCTTGAGAACGGCCCGAACATCGGCATGGACGAGAAGCGCAAGGAGCTTGAGGAGACCATCCAGAATCTCGACCGGATGATCGACGAGCAGCGCAACATCCGCGAGAACACCACTGACCTGCGCGACAACGACCAGGCGCGCCGGTTGAACGAAATCGAAAACAAGGTCCGCGACCTCAAGCAGCAGCAGGACAACCTGCACACCGAAACGCAGGATTTGCAGGCCCGCCGCGACGAGATCGAGCGCAGCCTGGCCGATCTCGAACGCCTGAAAGAAGACCAGCAGCGCGCCGCCGACGAGCTTGAACGCCGCCGCGCCGAAGACCAGCAGCGCGAGTCCGAGCAGGTCAAGAAGCTCGAAGACGCACTGCGCGAGCTGGAGAAGCTCGAAAAAGAAGCCCGCGACGCCAAGCAGGCTGACGAAAACCTGAGCTCGCTCGACCGCATCACCAAGGACCTCGAGCGCCTGGCGAAAGACCAGAAAGACGTTCAAGCCAACACCGACAAAGCCAGCGAAGCGCCCGCACAGAAGGCGCTGGACGCGATCACCAAGGCGGCGGAAGAACAGCTCGACGCCTACCGCCAGACGCGCACCGAAAACGCGCAGCGCCAGGGTGCCAACACCGAGCTGCCCAAGCAGGTGATGGACGCGCTGAAGGAGCAGCAGAAGCAAGCCGACGAAGCCATCGCCGAAGCCAAAAAGCAGGCCGAAGCGCTGCCGCAGTCGATGGACGCGCGCCGCGCGCAGCAGTCGCTGGATACGGCTGCGCAAAAGAGCAAGGAGGCCAAGGAGGCGCTCGACAAGGGCGAACCGGACACCGCGCAGAACGCGCAGGACGCCGCCAACAAGGCGCTCAATGAAGCCAAGGAAGCGCTGAAGCCCTCGGCGGAAGACAACAGCGATCTCAAACGCGCACGCGCCGGACAGGAAGCGGCACGCCAGAGCGCGGAAACACTGAACCGTGACCTGAAGGCGCTGGCCAACCAGATCGCCAAGCAGAAGAAGGAGCGCGGCGACGACAAGGCTGACAAAGCCAGCGATGCTGACTTCGCGCAGGAACAGGTCGACAAGGCGCAGCGCGCCATGGACGAAGCCATGAAGAAGCTCGGCGGCCCGGAAGCCGAGAACGCCGAGGCTGAGATGCAGAAGGCGCTCGACGCGTTGCAGAAGGCGGGCGAGCACCTCAAGCAGACCGAAGGCGCCGACGCGCAGGGCAACCCGGACTTCCGCAGCGCGGCAGAGCGCCAGGCTGAGCTTGCGAAGAAGCTGGATGATCTCGCCGGCAAGGTCGAGCAACTGCCGGAGCCGAAGACCGACAGCGACGCGATCCGCAACGCGCTTCAACGCGCGCGCGAGTCCGCGGCGCCGCTCAAGGAATCGGACGACCGCATGCTGCGCAACACCGCCGAGCAGATGGACAAAGCCGCGGAGCGCCTGCAGAAAGAAATGGAAGCCAACAACGGCAACCCCAGCGCTGAGACCATGCGCAACGCGGCTGAAGCCGCCCGCGCCATGCAGCGCGAAGCGGAGCGCGCCCCGGGCAACCAGTCGCGGCAGGCTGCGCGCGACGCCGAAGATCTCGCGCGCATGCTTGAGGAAGCCGCCGACGCCAAGGACGGCGCGCGCCAGGCCCGTGAAGGCCTGCGCAACGCCGCCGAGAAGTCACGCGCCGCCAGCGAAGCCATGAAGGCCAAGGACGGCGCCACCGGCGTGCAGGCTGAAACCGACGCGGTCGACCAGATCAGCCGCGCACGCGAGGGTATGCAGCGCAGCATGGACGCCCAGCGCGGCGCCCGCGCGCTCGAAAGCGCAGGCGAGCAGCAGGAGGATATGGCCCGCCGCGCAGGCGAAGCCGCCGACAGCCTGAAGAACTCGGCGCGCGAGCAGGGCAGCGAAAGCTCGCGGCAGGCGTCTGAAGCCTCCCGCGAAGCCGCTGATGCCATGAGCAAGGCGGCTGAGGCGCTGAAGAATGCCGCAGAAGCCAGCCGCTCCGGCCAGCAGGGGCAGCAGGGCCAGGAAGGTCAACAAGGCCAGGAGGGCCAGCAGGGTCAGGAAGGCCAGCAAGGACAGGAAGGTCAGCAGGGCCAGGAAGGTCAACAGGGCCAGCAGGGACAACAGCAGCGCAGCGAGCAGATGCAGCAGGCCCAGCAGGCGCAGCAGCAGGCTGAGCAGAAGCTGAATGAAGCGATCGAGAAGCTGCAGAACGAGCAGTCGCAGGTCGAGCAGCGTCAGTCTGAAGCCGCGAAGAAGCTCTCTGAAACGCAGAACAAGCTTGCTGAGGAAGTGAAGAAAGCCGCGGGCGATCTTGAAAACCGCCCCGAAGGCCAGCAGCCGACACGCAGCGAGCAGGAAGCGCGCGAGTCGCTGAAGCAGGCAGAAGAAAACATGCGCAAGGCTTCCGAGGAGCTGAGCGAGCCGAACCTGCAGCAGGGCGGCGAGCAGCAGAAGCAGGCCTCGGAAAATCTCGGCAAGGCGATCGAGAAGCTGCAGGAAGCGCAGAACGAGTCGATCGACGAGAAGGACCGCCTCAAGTTCGAAGAGCTTGAGGAGCGCCAGAAGCGCCTGGAGCAGGATCTCGACCAGTTCAACCGCGACCCCAAGAACCAGGAAAACCAGCGCGCGCAGCAGGCAGCCCAGCAGGCGCAGAAAGCCATGCAGAAGGCGCGCGAGGAGCTGAACCGCCAGAACAGCCCCGAAGCCGAGAAGTCGCAGCAAGAGGCGCAGGACCAGCTTGAGGAAGCCAAGCAGGCGCTTGAAGAAGAGCTCAACCAGTACGTGCAGGAGCAGCAGGAGCAGATGCTCGTGCAGGTCGAAGAGCGGCTGCGCTTCATGAAGAAGAAGCAGCTTGAGGTGAACGAAGAGACGCTCAAGCTCGACCTGGAAGTGCGCCAGCGCGGCGACTGGAGCTCAGCACTGAAGAACCGCGGGCGCGCGCTGTACGGCGACCAGGACGAAGTGAAGAAAGCATGCGACGAGACCGTGGAGGCGCTCAAGACCGGCAACTACGGCGGGTTCACCAAGAACATGGAGATCATCCAGCGCCTGCTGCTCGACATCATGGGCGCCATCGAGGGCCGCGATGTCGGGGAGGGGACGCAGATCAGCCAGCTTGAGGTGAGCGAAGAGATCGACCGCATGATCAGCGCCGTCGAGGGCGAACGCAAACGCCTGGCCGAGCAGCGCCAGGGCCAGCAGCAGCAACAGCCCCCGCAGGGGCAACCCGCCGCGCAGCCGCTGGTCAGCAAACTGGCTGAGATGGAGCTGGTGTACGAAGAACAGAAGTCGCTGGGCGAAAAGATTCGCAGGCTGACCGAGATGTCGGACGGCATGGATCGTGACGAACTGCCGGACTACTACCGCCGGCTGTACGAGCGCTACTCCACTGAGCAGCGCGACCTGAAGACGATCTGGGACGACCTGCGCAAACAGATACCGGGGGCGCCAGCGGAATAAGGCGGTCTGGGGGCCGCATTCAATTGGTGGTGACAGGAAACATCGAACCACGGCAGCAAAAACGGCGTATAATGTAAGGAACGCGGCTCAGGCCGCCTGAACAGGAAGCAACCATGAAGAAGTTCATCTTCGCAGTGGCACTGGCTGGATTCATCAGCGCGCCGGCGTTCGCGCAGGAAGCGCCGCCGGAAGGCGAGAAGTCCATGGAAGAGCTGGTGAAGGAACTCCACAAGCTCATGAAGCGCGCCAGCGACGAAATGGGCGAGCTGGAAGCAGAGCTGAACAAGGCTTCGCTGGACGCGCCGAAAGCCGACGTGATCGCCGAGCGTATCGAGAAGATCCGCAAGGCCATGGAAGAGGGCAAGGTCGAGCAGCTTCCGGACGGCGTAGCCAAGTACTTCAAGGAGAACCCGGGCGAGCTGGCCAAAGCCAGCAGCAAGAGCGAAGAGGAGATCCGCAAGCTGGCGGAAGACACGAAGTCGCTGGAAGAGCTGCTGAACCAGCACCCCGAGCTGCTGAAGAAGCTGGCCAGCAGCGCGGAGTCGATGGAAAGCATCACCCGCCACCAGCACGAAGCCGAGCGCAAGCTGGAAGAGACACTGAAGAAGCAGCGCGAATCCGCCGACGCCGCCAAGAAGGACGTCAACGACGCCATCAACGTGGCGCACCAGATCAAGGCGCAGTCGCAGTCGCCGGGCAGCGGTCAGCCGAAGAACGGCAACCAGCAGACCCAGGACCCCAAGAAGGGGCAGGAGCAGCAGGGGAGCAACAACCCCAGTCAGGGCGCCGACAGCCAGTACAAACCGGGCGAAGGCGACCTGAAGGACGACGAGCAGACCGACGAGTACGCCAGCGGCACCGGCGACGGCGCCCAAATGGAAAAGAAGGGCAAGGAGATGGGCAGTGGCGCAGGCAGTGACGAGCGTGCCGAGCCCAGCAAGTACAAGGGCTTCTGGAAGAAGTTCACCCGCGAAACCCAGAAGAAAGCTGAAGAGAAGAAGTAACGAAATCAGCACCAACCCGGGCGCCCAAGGGCGCCCGGGTTTTGTTTTGTCGGATGTAGTGGGGGCGGGACTTCGGCGAGCTCAGTCGAGCCGCAATCCTGCCCGCCCGAGAAAGGCCACGCGCGAGCAAGATTGCTCGCGCCACTTCAGGCAGTGGTCTACGCCGTTTGCAACCCCAGCAACTCCAGCACCGTCGCCTTCACATCCAGCATCGACGGCGTTTCAGGCAGCGCGCTCGCGTTGCTGCACGCAATCACCGGGCCGTCCTGCGGGTCTTTGGGCAGCAGGCCGTGGCTGCCCTTGACCAGCGACGGGTCCAGCGGGCAGGTGCGGAACCTGTAGCGCATCCCCAGCTTCTTCCGCAGCAGCGTCAAACCCGTGCCCGCCATGCTGCCCGCCATGAACAGCTCGCACGGGTCGTACCCCGGTTTGCGGTGGATATCCACGCTGCGCGCGAAATCGGGCGCCAACTGATCGTCCAGCCAGTACGGGTAGGCAAACCACACGTCCGGCTCCGCCAGCAGTACGAGCTCGCCGGCGTTGGGGTGCTCGATCTGCAATTCGCGCTGGTCCTGCCTGTCCAGCACGCGCATCACGCCCGGCAGCTCGGCCAGCAGCTTGCGCACGCGCGGCAGGTCAACGAGATCGCGCACGTACACATGCGCCGCCTGGTGGTCGCACACCGCGAACGCGCGTGAGTCGTGCACGTCCAGCATCTCGCCGTACGGCCCGCGGCGCACGCGCAGCAGTCCCGCGTTGCGCAGCGCGCGGTTGGGCAGCTCAGCGCGCGAAACCGGTGTGAGGCCATATTCGCTGACGACCAGCACTTGCGCGCCGATGTCGTTTGCGGCGTCCAGCACGGTCTTCGCGCACCCGTCAACTTCCTTGACCAACCGGGCAAGTTTGGCATCCGCGCCGTAGCGTTGCAGGTCGTAGTCGAGGTGCGGCAGGTAGCACATCGTCAGGGTCGGTTTGCGCGTGCGAATCACCTGCGCCGTCACGCGCGCGATCCAGTCGCTTGAAGGCAGCCCGGCGCGCGGGCCCCAGAAACTGGCGAACGGAAAGAACCCCTGCTCCAGGGCCAGCTCGTCCGCCAGCTCCGGCGGCTCGCTGAGAATGTCGAACTCTTTGCTGCCGTCGCTGCCGTAGTGCGGCTTGGGCGTGACGCTGAAGTCGCAACCGCTGCCCTGGTTGAACCACCAGAACATCTTGGCGCAGGTGAACTTCTCGCCCTTGGCGTGCGCGGCGTGGCGCGCGGTGCGGTAGAACGGCTCCGGCAGAAGCCGGTTGCTCTGCACCCAGTTACGCACCTCGCCCAGCTCGCGCCAGAACCAGGTGTTACCGACCACGCCGTGCTCGCTCGGCGGCAGGCCGGTCAGCATGCTCGCCTGCGCGGTCATGGTGACGGCGGGGAACACGCCCTTCATCGGTTTGTGCGCCAGCTTCGAAAGCGTCGGCGCCATGGCGATCAGCCTGGGCGTAAGTCCCACGACGTTGAGCACGACAAGCGGCTTCATGGGGGCGTTTTATACGGGAATCGGCAATCGGGAATCGGGAATCGCGCCCGCGTACAGGAAAGCGCGGGGCGGCGGCGGCGCTGGGTCGTACCATGTGTGTCCCCCGACAGGAGGCTGCCATGAGGACAATTGCCGTCTTGCTCGCGCTTGCGCTGGTTGGCGGCGCTTCGGTGGCGCAGGAGACTGAGTCGCCGGAGAAGCGCATCGAGAAACTTGAGAAGCGCGTGGACGAACTCGAAAAGCGCTGCGACGAATTGCTGCGCCGCCTGGAAGCGCTGGAAGGCAAGCGCGATCCCGACGTGCTCTGGAGCATTGAGTTGAAGAGCGACCAGAAGGGCTCAGCCCACGTGCAGGACCTCGACGGCGACGGCAAGCTTGAGATCGTCTTCGGCACCTATTTCGGCGAGGAGCACCTGTTCTGCGTCGAGGGCGCAACCGGCAAGTTGCGCTGGAAGCACAAATCCGACGGCGGGCCGCTCGACGCCAGCGTCGCAGCCTCCGACGTGGACGGCGACGGCAAACTCGAAGTGCTCTCCGGCGATTCCGGGTACGGCACGCTGTACTGCCTTGCAGCCGACGGCAAGCTCAAGGGCACGTTCAAGCTGCCCAGCGGCACCGACTCGCCGCCAGCGGTGGCTGACCTGAATGGCGACGGCACGCTGGAGGTGCTCGCGGGCAGCATGTGGCAGCGCGACGGCGATGGCGCGATCACCTGCTTTAACGGCAAGACGCGCGACAAGGTGTGGGAGCGCCGCTTCAAGGGGTGCGTGCAAAGCGAGCCCGGGTTGGCTGACTTGAACGGCGACAAGGTGCTGGACGTGCTGATCAGCACCTGGCGCGGCGACCGTAAGATCCACGCGCTCAACGGCAAGGACGGCAGCACGCTGTGGGACTTCGAAACCGCGGGCAACGAAAAGTCCATGGGCATGTACCACGGCGTTGCGATCACCGGCGAGGGCGACAAGCTGACCATCTACGCAGCCACCTGCCAGGGCGACGTGTACGCGCTCGACGCCAAGGGCAAGCAGCGCTGGCACAAGCATTTTGAAGACTACCTGTTCGCGCCGATCACGCTGGCGGACCTGGACGGCGACGGCGCACACGAGCTGGTCTTCGGCGGGCGCAAGCTGTACGTGCTCAAGGCGGATGGCGAGCATTTGTGGGGGCCCGCAACGGTAGCGTCCTCTCTCGCGCGCGGGGCGGCAATTGCAGACGCGGACGGCGACGGCAACCCCGACGTGATCTACTTTGACGGGTGCAAGGCGCTGGCCCGCGACGGCGCGACCGGCAAGGTGGTGTGGAGCTACGACGCCCCGCGCAAGGGAGGGCCGTACGAGCGCATCTCAAGCGCGCCCGTGGTCGCTGATTTCGACAACGACGGCAAGCTGGAGTTGTTCTTCGTAGTGGGGTCAGGCACCAGCACCGACCAGTACCGCAACAACCACGGCCGAGCGATGGTAGTGCGCCTAAAGGGTAAGGGCGAAGGCTGGCGCACCTTCCGGGGCAACCTGAAGCGCACCGGCACGGCGCCCTGAGGGTTCAGAACACCGCGCGGACGAGAGCCTGCACAGCGATGTACATGCAGGCGATCACTACCAGGTCCAGCAGGGCGCCGGCTTTCACCATGCGGCCCACCCTGATCTCGCCCGTGGCGTAGGCGATCGTGTTGGGCGGCGTGGCTACCGGCAGCGCGTAGCCACAACTGGCGCCCAGTGCGGCCGCCATCAGCAGCGGCATCGGCTCGGCGCCCAGGGCCGCCGCCAGCGACGCCAGCACCGGGATCGCCATGGCGGCGGCTGCCGTGTTGCTCGCCAGCTCCGAAATCAGTGTCACGAACAGGATCACCAGCAGCACCAGCAGCCACACCGGCACGCCTGCCAGCGTCCCGAAGGCGGCTTGCAGGTAGGCGTTCAGCCCGCCCGCGTCGAACGCGCCCGCCAGCGCGAGGCCGCCGCCGAACAGCAACAGCGCGCCCCAGGGCAGTCGCGGGCCCGCGAACTCCCAAGTCAGCAGGCGCTCGCCACCCTTGCGGAAATCCGGCAGCAGGAACAGCAGCAGCGCGGCGGTGATCGCGATGGTCCCGTCGGTCACGTAGGACGACGCGCCGCCGAAGCGCAGCCACTGGTCCCACCCCGTCGGCGGCACCACGAACCCGCTGATGCTAATCGGCGCGTGGGTGATCCATGCCGCTGCGGTCAGGAAGAACACCAGCATCACCAGCTTCTCGGCTGTGCTGGGGCCACCCGCGGGCTGGATGCGCTGCATGACTTCGTCGCGTGAGAACCCCGGCAGGTTCGCGCTGACGCCCGGGCTGACGCGCGTCAGCAGCAGCCAGCAGGCGGGCACGACAACCAGCACGACCGGCAAACCGATCAGCATCCAGCGCCCGAAGGTGATCTCCGGCAGTTCGCCCGCCGCGATCTGCGCGGCGTAGTGCTGGTTGAAGAACCCCTGCATGAACGCGTTCGGCGGCGTCCCGATAGTGGTGGCGATCCCGCCCAGGCTGGCGCCGAATGCAACGGCCAGCAGGCAGGCTGCCCCGAAGCGGGTCTGGGCTTCGGTGCGCTCAGTGGGCAGCGACTCGGTCACGACGGTCAGCACGACCGGGATCAGCATCAGCGTGGTGGCGGTGTTGCTCACCCACATCGAAAGCAGCGCGGACGCGACGATCAGCCCCAGCACCAGCCGGCGCGGATTGGCGCCGAACACTCGCAGCACGCGCAACGCGATGCGACGGTGCAGCCCGGCCTTCTGCAAGGCCAGCGCAAGGCAGAACCCGCCCAGGAACAAAGCAACGATGTCGGAAAAGTAGTGGGGCGCGACAATGGTGGCGGGCATCACGCCCGCCATCGGCAGCACAGCGAGCGGCAGCAGCGAGGTGGCGGCCAATGGCAGCGCCTCGGTCATCCACCATGCCGCCATCCATAGCGCGAGGCCCAGCGTGACGCGGGTTGCCGCGTCGGCAATGACGACGCCGCCACCGGCTTCAATCGCCGGCAGCGGCGCGAGGATTGCAACAGCAAACAGGATCGGGCCGGCTGGCAACCCGACGCGGCGCGCCAGCGCCTCTGCACGGGTGGACGTTTCCGCCATGCGGGCAGATTATCCGCAGACCGGCGAAGCTCCAATGCTTCTAGGCTTGGTGGTCCATGCGATTGTGCAGGCGGGTGAAGCGCCCCTTGATGCGCTCACGGTAGCGCTCGCCTTTTTCCTCGAGGCGCTGCGTGCGCGTGGTCCAGTAGTACGTGGTCACCAGCGCCGACGCGACCGCCCCGAACACCATTCCGCCGAAGACCAGCGCCAGCGTCTGCAGCGATTGCTCGAACGTAATGAGAAGCATGTCCATGGCGTCCTCCTTATGGGTGTGAAGACGTAACACCGGACATTGTATTGCTATTCCGCAGCAAGGTGACAGAATTCTCACCAATCCGAGGGGTCACCGCTTGAGTAGCTGCCGGCATGCGACAAGCGCGCTTTCGAGGAACCCGCAGACTGCTTCCACCTGGCGGTCGCTGGAGGGCAGCGACGTGACCTTGCCGCCAGACAGCACCGCGCCAACCCAGTCCCCGCGCCGCCACACGCCGCCCGCGGCCAGCGCGGGCAGCGATCGGGCGTCGGGGTTGGGCCAAGGGGTCACATAGAGGTAAGGCTCGCGCAGCATCGAGTCGCCCGGCGAAAACCCGACGCCAATCGTGCGGGCGTCGTCCAATGCGGCGTAGGGGTCCAGGCTGAGCAGGGTGGCCAGGTCAAACTGGTGGGGCCAGCAGCGCACAGCCGAGGCTTCCTTCTCGCGCGCAGCCAGATGTTGCAGCACGCGATCCATGTTGGAGTACCAGGTGGCGAGCTCGTTCAGCGCAGCGGTGTCCGGCTTGAACGCGCCGCCATCCGCGACGGCGTGGGCTGGCATGTCGTAGTCTGGCAGCTCGATTGGATGATGCGGCGGCCCGCCGGTGTGCTTGCGGATCGCGGTCTTGAGCCACTTCAGCGCGCCTTCCAGCGTCTGGCCCTCAAGGGTCACACTTGCCAGCTCCGTGCCGTCGTGACGCAGCAGCAGCAAACGCAGGTCGCGCACCCGCAACCCGACCCTGTACCCGCCAGCCACGCTTCCGCCAACGATGGCTTGCAGACGGTCCAGCCACTCGGCGGCGGAGTGGGAGTCATCCGGCATGGGCGGAATCTGCGTACGTCCAATGGCGCCAACCACTTGCATCGCCCAGTGGGCCTGCATGCGCGCATCGCCTAATGAGGAAGGCGAAACCGCACCAAGCAGCGTCCAGTCCCCTGCGATTCGATTCACCAGCATCGCTAACCCCTTGTATTTCAGTGCGTTAGGTTGGTTCGGTGCGCTCGTACGATAATTCAGGGAAAACCTTACATCCGTTTGCCATTCTCACTCGCCAAATGGGACACTTCCGCACCTCGTCCCTTGAGGACCTAGTGCCATTCTCTGATGGAGGTTGCCATGACCGCCAGGTTGCCGGCCCTGCTGCTTGCTGTGTTCCTTGCCGCGCTCATCTTTGCGCCTACCGGTTGCGTACAGGGCGGGGGCTCGTCTGACGACCCCGGATCCAGCGATGAGGACCTCTCCTCGGTCTCGCAGATCAGCCAAGCCGACCGCATCTACTTCCTCAAGCGCACTCATTTCGCGTTCCGGCCCAGCGAGCTGCAGACGCTCAACCAGCTGGGGTACGAGCCGTACATTGATCAGATGCTCCAGTTGCAGGCCAACCCGGCACTCGAGGCGCAGGCGCTGGCCGCCACCGTACCCGACCCGGACTTCCCCAGCGGCACCGAGATTTCCCGCTGGTGGATCTGGCTGATGGTCAACAACCCCAACGCGTTCCAGGAGCGCCTGGCGCTGTTCTGGCACGACCACTTTGCCGCCAGCAACACCGTGCTGGAGGCCCAGAGCATGTGGTGGTACTTCGACCACCTCAACCTGTGGCGCCACCAGGGTACCAGCAACCTGCGTGACCTTCTTTACAACATGAACATCGACTGGACCATGCTGGTCTGGCTTGACGGCGTGCTGAGCACCAACAATGCGCCGAACGAGAACTTCGCGCGCGAGTTCTGGGAGCTGTTCACGCTGGGCGCCGACAACGGGTACACCCAGGCCGACATTGTCGAGGCCAGCCGCGCCTTCACCGGGTACCGCCGCATCTTCGTGCCCGACCGCGCCGGACCGGGCCGCGACCAGTTTATCGTGCAGTTCGATAACTCGCGCCACGACAACGGCACCAAGAGCATCTTCGGCCAGAGCTTCAACGGCAACGGCCAGCAGGAATACCGTGACATGGTGAACTTCACCCTGGCCAACCGGCCGGTGGCCGAGTTCATCTGCACCAAGATCTGGGAAGAGTTCGTCTACGACAACCCCAGCAGCAGCCTGGTCAACAAGCTGGCCAAGCGCCTGCGCGACTCGAACTACGACCTGCAAGCGCTGTTCAAGACGATCTTCATGTCTGAGGCGTTCTTCTCGTCCCGGGCCAAGGCCAGCATTATCAAGAACCCGATCGAGCATGACATCGGGTTCATCCGCGCCACGGGGCTTGAACTGACCATGAGCCGCATCGACAACGCCCTCAACGCGACCGGCCAGCGCCCCGGCCAGCCCCCGACGGTGAACGGTTGGCCCAGCGGGTTCTTCTGGCTGAGCAGCCAGGCGATGGTGGAGCGCGCCAACTTCCTGCGCGATTGCGTTGCCTACAGCAACGAAGCCCCGCAGTCGGGGTACGACGTCGGCCAGGCGCTGATCCTGCCCAACGAAACCAGCGACGCGGAGGTGGTGGATCGCCTGATCTTCCTGTTGCAGGTGACGCTGACGCCGGCGCAGCGCGCCGAGTGCATCACCTACCTCAACACCGATCGCAACGGCAGCGGCAACTTCTCGCAGCCGTGGGACTTCAATGACGGCGTTCAGCGCAACAAGAAGATACGCGGGCTGCTTTACATCCTTGGGCAGCACCCGACTTACCACCTTCGGTAGAGGCAGCGGCAGTGGCGGAAAAGGTTGCAAATCCGGCGGGACTTGTGCGACACTCGGTTCTCCCAACAGGGTTAAATCCGGGAACCGAGGAGGTTGCCATGTTCCATAGACTGCCGGCAGCGGCGCTGTCCGCCGCACTGTTCGTGGTTCTGTCGCTCGCAGCGACCGGTTGCGGCGATAGCGGAAGCGGCGGAGGCGTCGGCCCGAATGACCCGGGCACGATTGACGACGCGCTTTCGCCCGTTGATGCCGCGGCGTTGACGCAGGCCGACCGCATCTACTTCCTGAAGCGCACGCACTTCGCGTTCCGCGAAACCGAGCTGGCTACGCTCAACCAGATGGGCTACTCGGCCTACCTGGACATGATTCTGAACATGCAGCTTGACCCGCTGCTGGAAGCCGACGCGCTGGCCGCCACCGTGCCCGACGCCGACTTCCCCAGCACTGCCGAGCTTGCCCGCTGGTGGCTGTACCTGATGGTGCACAACCCCAACGGGTTCCAGGAGCGCCTGGCGCTGTTCTGGCACGATCATTTCGCCGCCAGCACGGAAGTGCTCGATGCGCAAAGCCGCTTCTGGTACTTCGACCACGTCAACCTGTGGCGCACGCAGGGCACGGCCAACATGTCCGACCTGCTGTACTCCATGTCCACCGACTGGACGATGCTGCGCTGGCTTGACGGGTACGTCAGCACCAAGAACGCGCCGAATGAAAACTTCGCGCGCGAGTTCTGGGAACTGTTCACCCTCGGCGCCGACAACGGGTACACCCAGGGCGACATCGAAGAGGCAAGCCGCGCGTTCACGGGCTACCGCCGCATACTGGTGGCGGACCGCGCGGGGCCCGGCCGCGACCAGTACGTCATGCAGTTCGACGCGGCGCGCCACGACGATACAGACAAGACGATCTTCGGGCTGGATTTCGAGGCCAATGGCCAGCAGGAGTACCGCGACATGGTGACCTTCACCCTGGCCAACCGGCCGGTCGCGGAGTTCCTGTGCAAGAAGATCTGGGAAGAGTTCGTCTACGAGAACCCGGACTACCAGTTGATGTTCCAGCTCGCGAGCCGCTTCCGCAGCACGGGCTACGACCTGCGCGACCTGTTCAAGACCATCTTCATGTCCAAGGAGTTCTTCTCGGCCAAAGCGCGCACTGGCCTGATCAAGAGCCCGATCGAGCACGACATCGGTTTCATGCGCGCCACGGGCCTTGAGATCACGCCCAACCGCGTCGACTCAAACGTTACCGCGCTGGGGCAGCGCCCGACACAGCCGCCGACCGTGAACGGTTGGCCGAGCGGGTTCTACTGGCTCAGCAGCCAGGCGATCGTGGACCGCGCGAACTTCCTGCGCGACTGCGTTTACTACCGCAACGAGACGCCGCAGCAGGGGTTCGACGTCGCCACGCTGGTTGTGCCCGGCGAGGAGACGGACGGCGAAGTCGTGGACCGGTTTGCCTACCTGCTGCAGGTGACGCTCACGGCGCAGCAGCGCGACGAGTGCATCCTCTATCTGAACTCGGACAGGAACGCTTCGGGCAACTTCTCCCAGCCGTGGGACTTCAACAACGCCGTGCAGAAGGAAAAGAAACTGCGGGGACTGCTGTACATCCTCGCCCAGCACCCGATTTACCAGTTGCGCTAGGCGCAAAAGGAGCAGAGCGATGAAGACCAACCTCAAAAGTCCGGCCAGGCGCAACTTCCTGCGCTACTCCGCCGCGGGCGCGGGCGTTGTTGCCCTTGGCGCGCTGGGCGAGTACGCGCCGCTGGGCAAAGCCGTGGTGAAGGGCGTCGCGCTCCCGAACCACAAGCGGCTGGTGATCGTCAACATGATCGGCGGCACCGACGGGTTGAACATGCTCTTCCCGGTGACCGGTGCAGCGGCCTCCAACTACCTGACGCGCCGCCCGAA
>CAZNBU010000003.1:18684-22966 GCA_964571035.1 uncultured Planctomycetaceae bacterium
CGGGTACCAGCAAGGGCAGGGCCTCGCGCTGACGGGCGGGCCGAACGTGCCGGACTATGAGTTGAACCCGGCGTTCGTGAACTTGCAGAGCATGTGGGACGCGGGCGAGGTCGCCTTCGTCAACAAGGTGGGCTACCCGCAGCAGAACCTCAGCCACTTCGTCAGCGAGGATATCTGGAGCTACGGCGCCCGCGGCGGGCTGTCGGCGCTTACCGGGAATGCGCCGGGCTGGGTGGCGCGCTACGGCAACACCTACGCGCCGACCAACATGGGTGTGTCGAGCATCGGCGTTGGCCGCCGCCTTGACTTCACGGGCGCGGACGCGAATCCATTCCTGGTTTCCAGCGTCTCGTCGTTCAACTACCGCACCGACTTCAACTACTCCAACAACCACCAGCTTCGCCTTGAGACCATCCAGAACATCCTGGGGATGCAGCCGCAGGGCGACGTGGTCGGCGACATCGCCGCCGCGGGCCAGGCGGCGTTCCAGGCTGCGGCGCAGATCCAGACCGCGATCGCGGACTATGACGCCTACGCCACAGCCAACGTGATCAACTATCCGCCGCAGGGCGGTGGGTACACGACCATGGGTCGCAGGCTGCGCGACATCGCCACGCTGATCCACGGCGGGTTTGAAACGCGCATGTTCTATACCGGATACGGCGGGTTTGACACGCACGCCAACCAGTTGCAGCAGCACTTCAACCTGATCCAGAACCTCGACGAAGCGCTGGGTGTGTTCAAGCAGGACATGATCACCCAGGGCGTGTGGAACGACGTCGCGGTCGTCGTGATCAGCGAGTTCGGGCGCCGCAACTTTGAAAACGGCTCGCTCGGCACCGACCACGGCCACGGCAACGTGGTCATCGCGGTCGGCGGCGCGATCAACGGCGGTGTGTACGGCGACACGATCTCCGGCGCGGATATCAACCAGGGGCACCTGGGGTACACCACCGACTTCCGCGACGTGTACCGCAGCCTGATCGGCGGCCACCTGGGCAACGACCCGACGCCGCTGTTCCCGGAAGCACAACCTACAAGCTCGACGCTCACCCTGGCTTAGAATGCGCTATTGGATGCTTTCAATCGTCATTGCCGCAACCGCCCTCGTGGCGGTTGCGTGCGTTGACGACGAAGACGGCGGTGGCAGCGGAGGCAGCGGGGGCGGATTGCCGCCGCGCGGCCCCTTGCCCTCTGATTTCATGTCGCTCGACAACGCATGGGACGTTGAGCCCATCGCCACCGGGTTGATCGACCCGGTCAAGATGGCGCAGGCGCCTGATGGCCGGCTGTTCGTCAACCTGCTTGGCGGCACGATCCTGGTGATCGAGCCGACGCCGCCCTACACGCAGCACACCTTCGCGACCGAAAACGTGCTGAACGGGGCTGAGCAGGGGTTGCTCGGCATCGCGCTGTCGCCGACCTTTGCCACCGACGGGTACGTGTACGTTATGGCCTGCGTCAACGACATGGGCGACAAGCAGCAGGTCATCCGCTACACCGACCAGAACAACACCGGCATCGGCCGCACCGTGATCGTGGACGACCTGCCGACGGCGCAGGTGCACAACGCCGGCGCGATCAAGTTCGGCCTCGACGGCATGCTGTATGTCAGCGTAGGCGACGCGGGCAACGACATGGACGCGCAGACCAACGGCTCACCGGCGGGCCGCATCCTGCGCTTCAACCCGGACGGCAGCATCCCCGCCAGCAACCCATATTTCGGCACCATCGACGAAGCCGAGTGGGTGCGCGGCCTGCGCAACAGCTTCGGCATGTGCGTGCACCCGACCGTGGGTACCATTCTCGCGACCGAGAACGGCCCCAACAGCGACGATGAGCTGAACTACATCGCCGTCACCAAGAACTATGAGTGGGGGGCGACATCGCCCATTCCCGGCGGGCAGATCGGCGTGCGGCTTCGCAACTGGCCTGTGGTAATCGTGCCGACGGGGCTGACCTACCACAGCGGCAACGGCGCGCCCGGGTTCGCCGACAACCTGTTCATCTGCAGCTACGACCACGAGGTGGTCTACCGCTTCGTAATGGACGGCGCGATCCCGGTAAACATCTTCAGCGAGCACACCTTCCTCGAGTTCGAGCCGCTCGCCCAGAACAACAAGCCGCTCGACATCATCGAAGGCATAGACGGCAGCCTGTACATAAGCACCTTCAGCGATGTCTGGCGCGTTTTCCCGCGGTAAGTGAGCGTAGCGGTCGGCGTGATGGGTGCGCGGTCGAAGGTCCAAAGTCGAAGGTTGAAGTGGTTTTCGACCTTCAACCTTTGACCTTAGACGAACCCCACTCAGTGCAAACAAACCCCGACCATCGAAGTTCCCGCACGCCCGGTCTGTCGCGGCGCTTAGCGGCTTTGCGTGAGACATACCCGCTGCTAACGTGCGAATGGAGGCCACTATGACCGTTCCAGCGTTCACGGAGATGACCGCCGAAACGCCGACGTTTGAGGGCGTGCAGGCCGAGATGCAGAAGATCCACACCGCATTCGACACCGCCAAGACCGACGCTGAACGCGCCGCCGCCTTCGAGCGCTGGAACGACATCAAGCGCCGCAACGCGACGTGGGGCTCGCTGGTGGGGCTGCACTTCAACCAGGATACCCGGAACGCCGAGTACAAGAAGGCTCGCGACTACCGCGACAAGCTGGCCCCCAAGCTCACGAACTTGCAGAACGACTTTAAGCGCAAGGTGCTCGCCAGCCCGCACCGCGACGCGCTGGAAAAACAGTTCGGCCGCCAGGCCTTCGACCTGTGGGATTGCGACGCCCGCTCGTTCAGCCCCGCGATCGAAGAAGAGCAGGTGCGCATCAGCAGCCTCGGCTCCGAGTACACCGAGCTGCTGGCAAGCGCCAAGTTCGAGTTCCGCGGCGAGACGCTCAACATGCCCGGAATGGGAAAGTACTTCTCCGACACCGACCGCGAAACGCGCCACGAAGCCCAGAAGCTGCGCTGGGACTGGATGGCAGGCCAGCGCCGCAAGCTCGACTCAGTCTTTCACGACCTCACGCAACTGCGCCACCAGAGCGCGACCAAGCTCGGCCTCAAGAACTACGTCGAGCTCGGCTACCTGCGCATGCATCGCGTCGATTACGGGTTCAAGGACGTCGAAAAGCTGCGCAAGCAGATCACCGGCGAAGTCGTGCCCCTGTGCGCTGAGCTTGCAAAGAAGCAAGCCAAGGCGTTGGGCGTAGACAAGGTCATGATGTGGGACGAGGGCATCCACGACGCGCAAGGCAGCCCCAAGCCGCACGGCGACCACGACTGGATGGTGCTGCGCGCGCAGGAGATGTTCGACGACATCGGCCACGGGCTTGGCGATTTCTTCCGGTTGATGAACGAGAAGGGCCTGCTCGACCTGAAGTCGCGCGAGGGCAAAGCCGGCGGCGGTTTCTGCACGGGATTCCCGACGTACGGCGTGCCGTTCGTGTTCGCCAACTTCAACGGCACCAAGGGCGACGTCGAGGTGTTCACGCACGAGATGGGGCACGCGTTCCAGAATTATTCGTCGCGCAACCAGAAGCTCACCGACTACCTGTGGCCGACTTACGAGAGCGCCGAGATCCATTCCATGAGCCTTGAGTTCATCACCTGGCCGTGGATGGAGAAGTTCTTCAACGAGGACGCGGATCGGTTCCGCAAAGCCCACCTCACCGGCAGCCTGATGTTCCTGCCGTACGGCACCGCCGTCGATCACTACCAGCACCTGGTGTACGAGAACCCGACCGCATCACCCGCCGAGCGCTTCGAGATGTGGCGCGAAATGGAGCGCACCTACCTGCCCTGGCGCGACCACGGCGACCTGCCGCACGCCAGCGAAGGCGGGTTCTGGCAGTTGCAGCGGCACATCTACCTGTCGCCGTTCTACTACATCGACTACGTGCTCGCGCAGTTGTGCGCGCTACAGTTCTGGGTCAGGGTCACCGAAGACCGCGACAAGGCCATGACCGACTACGTAGCCCTGTGCAAGCGCGGCGGCGAAGCCCCCTTCCAGGAACTAGCCAAAAGCGCCGGGCTAAAGAGCCCCTTCGAGCCCGGGGCGCTGACATCAATCGTAAGCCAGGCGCGCGATTGGCTGTCCGAGCGCGGTTGAAAAGCGTTTGAACCACGAAGGACACGAAGTTCACGAAGAAAGTCTAAGCAGTTCTTCGTGAACTTCGTGTCCTTCGTGGTTAACCGTAGTTGCCGTTAGTCGCCGGCCGCCGTTGAATCCTTCACGTACTTGCTGAAGGCCTCGATCATCTTGTTGCGGCCGTCTTCGTCGTACT
>CAZNBU010000004.1:0-22644 GCA_964571035.1 uncultured Planctomycetaceae bacterium
GAGAATCAGTTTCGAGGGTCAATCGCCAAGTCAACGGTCAGCGCAGTTCCCTGACCTCTGACCACTGGCCTCTGACCCCTTCCGAGAACGAACATGGCAATCTACGGCCCCAACCTGTCACGCAGCAGCTTCGCGAGCTCGGCTCAGCGCATGCTGTCGCTGATCAACGGCAACAACCGCAAGCTGGATACGCTGGGCGCGCAGATGGCCAGCGGCCAGCGCATTCTGTCGCCCAGCTACGACCCCGTCGGCGCGGCAAGCTGGGTGGGCCATTCGGGTGTGCTGCGCCGCAACACCGTGCTGAGCGGTAACGCGACTTCCTTGCAGCAGCGCTACGACTTTGCCGACTCGCAGCTCGGCCAGGCCGCCGACATCCTTTCCCAGCTCAAGACCATCGCCCTGCGCGAAAGCAACGCCACCGCCGACGCCACCACGCGCGCAGCCTCTGCCACCGAAGTCGGCAACCTGCGCGACGCGCTGCTGCAGCTTGCCAACAGCGAATTCGCCGGCGCAAACCTGTTCGGCGGGCGCAAGCTCACCGGCTCGTCGTTCGAAGCCATCGGCAGTGCGATCAAGTATCTGGGCACCAGCGACATCAACAAAGTGCAGATCGGCCATGGCGTGACGCTCGACCAGAACCTGGACGCGCGCGCCGCGTTCGGTGTCGGCACCAACGTCGTCGGCGGCAAGAGAGACCTGAACGCGCTCGCCACGCTGGCGATCACCAGCCCACCCGGCACCGGCGCGCGCACCACGCCGCTGGCCAGCCTCAACGGCGGGCGCGGCGTGGATACCGCGGGCACCGTCCGCATCTCTGTGCAGCCGGATGCGGCGCTGGGCAACACGCTTGAATTCGAGCTGTCGATCAAGGGCGCTGAAACGCTGGAAGACGTGGCGGTCGCGATCAACAACCTCCGCAGCGCGGACGGGTTGCAGGTGTTCGACGCGACGCTGTTCACGGCGCCCGGCGCATACCCGCAGGACGAGCACTCCGTCGCCACCGGCATCCGCATCGCGGTGAAGGCGGGCGGCCCGCTCGACGGCGCGTTGACCCCTACCTCGACGATCACGATCGGCGACGACCTCGGCCACACCACCGCGCGCGACCTGGGGCTGATCACATCGCGCGTGACGCACAGCTTCGAAAGCGAAGACCTGACGGCGCTCGCTCCGTACACCAGCGCATACAACTTTGACGTGAATGTAAACGGCAACACCTTCTCTATCGCGGTCGCCCCGCCGTTCCCGGACGATCTGAACGCGCTCGCGACTTCCATGAACACCATGCTCACAGCCGGCATGACGGCTGCGGGGATCGAGGGCGTCACGGTCAACGTCACGACCACCGCCACGGGGTTGCGCTTCGACGTGGACGACCAGACGGGCGGCGGGTACTTCGGGATGACCGGCACCAACGCCGCTGCGCAGGATCTTCGCTTGCAGAAAGCGCAGACGGTCAGCGGCCCCACGTACGCATTGGGCAGCGTCGCGTTCACCGACACGCTGGGCGTCAGCGGGCGCGACCTCAACCCGGCGTTGCACCTTGGCGCGCGGCTTTCGGACCTGTTCGGCGGCCAGGGTTTGACGCTGGAGACCGACGCACTCGGCACACAGCGCCTGCCGCAGGGGCTGCGCATCACCAACGGCTCGTTCAGCGCGGCAATCAACCTTGAGCCGCTGGTGAGCGACCCCAACGCGACACTCAACGACCTCAAGAAGGCGATTGAGCGCGCCGGCGTACACGTCGAGATGCGGCTGACGCCGTCCGGCATCCAGGTTGCCAGCCAGCTTTCGGGCACGCCGCTCAAGGTTGAAAACCACAACGGCACGCTGGCGACACAACTTGGGTTGGACACCACCGCCCCCACCGGCCGCGTGGACGACCTGAACAACGGGTTGGGCGTAGACCGCATCGCGGGCACAGACTTCACGCTGACGCTTCCCAACGGGCATGTGGTCAACGTGGACATCGGCGAAGCGAGCACCACGGCCGCCATCGCCGAGGCGATCAACGCCGCGCAGAGCAACGTCAACCCCAGCGGCACACCGCCGACCTACTTCACCGCGAGCACGTTTCGGCAGCGCACGTTTGAGTCCATGCCGGTGGCGGCGCCCGACGCGGCCTTTTCGTTCAATGTCAGCTTCAACGGCGAGCCCGCGCAGGCGATCAGCATTGCCGCCAGCGGCGGCCGCACCCTCGACCAGCTTGCCACCGAGATGCAGACGCAGCTCAACGCGGCTGCACGGCGCGCCGGGTTGGACGGGTATGAAGTGCGCGTCGCGCCGGACGCCGGCGACACCTTCCTGCAGTTCACCGTGGAAGACACAGCCGGCGTGGCGCGCATCGCGTTCGCCGGCGGCAGCACCGGCACACTCGGACTTGGCGGCCAGTTGGACGGCAACTTTGAATCACGCTTGCGCGGCGAAGTTGTCAGCGACCGCCTTGCCGTCCGCGACAACACCTGGACCACGGGCGCGCCGCAGGCGTTGCTAGGCGGGTTCGGCGGCGCCGCGACAGCCGACAACCTCGGGCTGCTGAACAGCTTTGATCCCGTCACCGGCCGCTTCGTCAGCACTGACCTGAAGCATCGCGGCCAGGGCGACACCGGCCTGTTCGCCACGCTGGCGGACCTGGTCAGCGCGCTGCAAGGCAACTCGCAGGCGGCCATCGCGCGGCAGATCGACCGGGTCGAATCCGCGTACCAGAAGATGCTGGATGCCCGCGGCGAGGCGGGCTCTCGGGCACAGCGCGCGCAGCTTGCACAGTCGCGCCTGACCGCCGAGTCAGAGCAGGTGACCATCATGGCCAGCAACGTGATGGACACCGACATCGCCGCCGCTGCACAGCAGTTCCAACAAACACAGGTCGTGCTGCAAGCCGGCCTTTCCGCAACCGCCGCCATCGGCCAACTCAGCCTGTTTGATTACTTGTAGGAGCCCCCGTGACCGCAACCATGATCGAAACTGAACGCTTCGGCAAAGTCGAAACCCCGCTTGAGCAGGTCTACACCTTCCCCGAAGGACTGCCTGGCTTCCCTACATGCAAGCGCTTCGCGCTGATGCGTCGCGGCAACGGGCCGATGTGGTGGCTTCAGAGCTGCGACAACCCGCGGCTTGCGTTTGTGGTCGCCGACCCGCGCCGCTTTCTGCCCGGGTACCGCGTGATGGCGACGCGCGAGGACGTGTCGCCGATCGGCCTTGAATCCCCCGACGACAGCATGGTGCTGGTGATCCTGAACGTGCCGGCGGATCCAAGCCGCACCACAGCCAACCTGCGCGGCCCGCTGGTGTTGAACACCGAGCGGCGGCTCGCGCGGCAACTGGTCCTGCAGGATGACTTCTGGCCGCTGCGCTACAGCGTGTTTGGAGACTAGGCCATCACGTGTGTCTGAGGCCACGCAGTAGCGCCCGCCTCCCGCCTCCAAGCTCCAGTCTCAAACATTACCGGACTTAGCCCTGTGCAATTGATGTGGTACACTCGGGCTCCCCCTTTGCGGGCGGAGCCCAGTTCTTTCGTGCGGAGCACGCATGCTCGTCTTATCGCGCCAGGTGAACCAGTCGATCATGATCGGCGACGCGGTTGAGATCACCGTGGTGGACATCAAGGGCGACAAGGTACGCATCGGCATCAACGCGCCTTCTGACGTCTCCGTCCACCGCAAGGAAGTCTGGCTAGCGATCCAGGAAGAAAACCGGCAAGCCGCCGACCCAGCCCCCGAAGGGCTGGACCAGATCAACCGCATGCTCGAGAAAGACAACAAGCCGAAGGATTAGAGTGGTATCGTCAGGGGCCGGAGGTGCCGTGAAGTCGTTCAAGCTGGACTGGAAAGGCTGGTGGCTGCTGCGCACGCCCATGTCCAATGTGCCCGATCTTGAGGCACGGACGGCGGTGTTCGCGGTGATCGGCGCCCGGCTTAAGAAGGTCGGCAGCGGCGTAGGTTCCACAGCGCGCGAAGTCGTGGCGTTCGGCAGCCACCAGGGCGAAGGCCCGGTACGCGAGTTCCTTGAGAAGGTGCAGAAGATGTCGCTGGGTGTCTTCGTCACCAACCGCTGCAAGGAAATCCGCAAGTACCCACTGGTCTACGTCGCAGCCGTTGACGAAGCCACGCCCGACGACCTGTCAGCAATCCTGTCCCTGCTGTACGAGGCTGTGCCCTACGCCCCAAAACACCCGGGCATGCCCGGGCCGTACAAGGGCAACGGCCTGCATCTGGCCAACGGCGGCAAGAACCCGGGATTGCCGGAAGAGGTGTTCCGCGGCGCGCACGGCAACGCCGAATTCGGCGGGTCTGACGCAACCGTAATCCCGGAAGCCGACGCCGCCATGGCGCAGGCCATCGCGCAGGAAGTTGCGGCAACACAGCGCGTTTCGCCCGGTGAAGACGAGGTCAACGGTATCGCGACTGAACGCGTACCTAAGCCGGCTGGCCACTTCACGACCGAGAAGGTGGACAAGCCGAACAAACCCTCAAAGCTGGTCGAAACGACGCGCATCGACGCCGACAATATGCCGCAAGGGTTGGCGACTGAGCGCGTGGACAAGCCGCCGCAGTACGCCGACCAGGGCGAGGACGACAAGACGGAATTCGTCCCAAGGCCCGAAAATGCGCCGCTGTCCCGCGACCAGGAGACAGAGGACGCAGGCGAGCCCACAATTCTCGACGAAGCCTGAAATTCGCGTAAATCTCGACCCAAAGGCTACTTATGCCCGCTTGCCCTGCTCCGTTGCAGGAAATCATGCCCTATCGCGGGTTTTTCTCTAAAGGGGCAGTGCCTGCGTGCCGATTTACGAACAGGAGTTCGTACGGCCATGACCGACATAACGGGTCCAACAGACTCATACCGCGCCCAACGCACGCAGCGCATTCGGGGCTCAGAGCGCGCCAAGCGCACCGACAGCAACCCGTACGCTGCGGTGCGCCGCAGCGACAGCGCCGAGATTTCGCAGGAAGCCCGGCTTGCCGCGGCGGTGCGCGACATCTCGCCGGTCCGGATGGACAAGGTGGACGCGCTGCGCGAGAAGCTGCGCGACCCCGGGTACGACATCGACGCCCACTTCCGGGCCGCGATGAACCTGCTGATCCGCGAAGACCTGTAACCGTTCAACAAATCTTCAACTCGCCGTTGGAAGCGGCCGCGGCGTTGCTACGTTAACTACGTGAATGCTCCGCGCGGCCCGGTGGCCTGTTGCCCCAGCGCTGACGGAGGGAACTGATTCGCGGTCGAACATGACTCCGCGTCCCGCACACGTGTAACTCATACACCGGGGCGCGGTTTTTGTTTGGACCCTCGGGGGAATCCACATGGCCAACATCATCCACGTCGTAGGCACGGGCACGATCGGCGAGCCGCTGATCGGCATGCTCACCCACTTCCGCAAAGAGCTGGGCATCGACGAAGTCACCTTCAACAAGCGCACGCCGCTCAAGACCGACCGCTCGAAGGTCGTCGACCTGATCAAACGCGGCGCCAAGCTTGCCACCGCTCGCGACCAGATGTCCGGGTTCGAAAAGCTCGGGTGCAAGCCGGAGCTGGAAACCGAAGAAGCCATCATGCGCGCAAGTGTCGTCATCGACTGCACGCCCAGCGGCGCCGGGTTGGCTAACAAGGAGCAGTTCTACCTGAAGGCGGCGGCATCGGGCGGCAAGGGCTACATCGCGCAGGGCAGCGAGTTCGGGTTCGGCAAGATGTACGCGCGCGGCGTCAACGACGAGACGCTGGTGCCCGGCGAAGACAAGTTTATCCACGTCGTGAGCTGCAACACCCACAACCTCGCGGTGCTGATCAAGATGTTCGGCACGAAAAACAACACCGCGCCGGAGAACCTCGTGCATGCCGACTTCGTGTGCATGCGCCGCGCGAATGACGTCAGCCAGGACGACAGCTTCGTCGCCAGCCCCGAAACCGGCAAGCACAAGGACGAAGGCTTCGGCACGCACCACGCCCGCGACGCCTACCACCTGTACAAGACCAAGGGTTGGGAGATGACCAACCTGTTCAGCAGCGCGATCAAGATGCCCACGCAGTACATGCACATGGTGCGCTTCCACATCAAGGTGAAGGAGCAGACCACCGTTGAGAAGCTGATCAGCGCGGTGCGCGAAGACGACCGCCAGGCGCTGACCTTCAAGAAGAGCGCGAACTCGGTGTTCAGCTTCGGGCGCGACCACGGGTTCTTCGGGCGCATTCTGAACCAGACCGTGATCCCCCACGAGTGCCTGTCGGTCAACAACGGCACCGACATCTACGGGTTCTGCTTCACCCCCCAGGACGGCAACAGCCTGCTGAGCAGTGTGGCAGCCGCCCTGTGGCAGATCGAGCCGGAGAGCTACGAGAAGAAGATCCAGGTGCTGAAGCCGTACTTCTTTCCGGAAGTGTAGTCTTCGGCGAGGTTCGAGGTTCGAGGTTCGGGAACTGCAGTTTCCGAATCTCGAATGTCGAGCCCCAAAACTCGGCCGATAAACCACCAAGACGTCCTGGAAAAGCTTCAGCGCCCAATCACTGCACAGCACCACCGTTATCGCCTCGTCACAGGAAGCACTACTTGGGCAGTTTCAGTGCCCACATCGAACTTCACTGAATCGAACCAATCTAGCCGGATAGTTTGCTTCAGTCGGCCAGTCTTGGCGTTCTCCAACAACTGGGTTCCGGCACGAACGTAGTAGGCTACGTAAGTGCCAGGTGGAAGTGACTGCAACTCAGCCCTGCCATCAAGGGTCGAAATCTTAAAGTCGGTACCGTCCACGCGACTCAAGTCACTCATGCTGCTGTACTCGCGGATCGCTACAAACCACCCAGGTTGCTGGAGTTCCCGTACTTTCTCTACCGAGACCCCATCGCCGTAGCCGAATTCTACCGTGGCTCCATGCTTCAACTGCCGAACTGTAATGATCGAACCCGTTGCTTCAATTTCACCTTCATAGAATCCGCGTCCGTGTGATGGCATTACGAGGATTCTACCGCCGAACCAAGTCGGGATCCGCACGACACCATCCGCGTGCGCCGCAACGCACGCGGTCGGTGCTAGCGTGAACCTACCATCCGTTCCTTCGCCACTAACTATCTTTTCCGCATACTGTTGAGCGGCCTCCTGTGCTTCCGTCAGTCCTGCGAGGGTCGCGAAACCCGCTAAGAATGCGGTGCCTTTGCCCCGACAAGAGCCGGTTAAATCATGAATCGTGTATTCTCGCCACTCGTATGTCGTGCGCGGGGCAAGCTCAACATCGACAATCTTGTCGACCACACTAACGTACGCCTCGCCAAACACCTGCTCCTCGCCAGTTGCTATTGCCCGCACGACCCAAGAACCTCTGCCAAGGGCCATGAATTTTTCCGCGTCAACAGTCAGGTGGGTAAACTGACCATCCCTGACAGCAAGGGAGCCGACCTCGCTCTCGGCGCGCACTTCCAATGCTCGGGATACGATGACAAGTGCCCCACCAGGCCAAGAGAACTCTCCGCCACTTACAATTTTCACTCGAATGCCAGTCAGTTTTCGTGCTATGTAGCGATGGAAAGGTAGCCCGTCTGCGGTGGACTTTTCAACCAGCTCAAATTCATACCCCGCGCTCCTTGGCTTTGCGGCCGGCACTCGCTGAGGGTTTCCATATATTGTGACTTCCCCGGTCGATGGAAGTTCCAAAACCCACCTCCAATTCGGTTGTCGATCTGGCAGCACGAAATGCGTCCTCGCGTCAATCCAAATTGGGTACTTTGGGTCCAAGTTCCCACTTTCGGGTTCTACTTTTACTCTCAAACCGGGCTGTCCAAGCCCGAGAACAACTTCGAGATAGCTGCCGTCGGTCGGTATGTCGGCCGTGGACAGTTCAGTCATTAAGTGGTCCGGTGCCCACACGTCTATGCGTCGGTGATCCGGTGGGAGAAGGAGTACGATCTCTCCCGTTACTCGTTTCTCGGCTACAGTATCTTCCACTACCTGACAACGGGCGACTTGTGCATTCTCCAGAGGTATACGATCTTCTGAAAGCACTCGAATTCTACCCAAACGAAAACCAATCGCCGTAAAGCGCAACTTGTCGCGCTCTACGGGCGCAACAACGCTCCTTCGGTGCGCTGGTGGATTGATAGCCACATCGAGCAACTCAACTCGAGCCGAAAACTCGGCTCCAAAGGGAACATACCACGAAACGCCGTCGCCGTTTGTCACGCCGACCTGGTCGTCAGGCTTGTACCGACCATGCGCGCCCTTGAAGTTGGGAAGTCGCCATGACGCCGACCATCGCGCTTTAGGTGGGCAAAACACCGAACCGTTCTCATCCGTAAGCACAGCGTCGATACGAACCAATGGTACGACTTCAATCCCTAGCACGTCGCCCTTCCGCAACGGCTGCTCCAGTGTGAACGCCAAGGTTGGATGAGACCCCTGTCCGCTGAAATTCGTCGCACCATACGGTTGAGCGTCGCGCGCAACCAAGCCAGCGTCAATCAAGTCCTGCTTTGACATTAACCGGCATTCATCGGTGCTGTTGCGGCGAACCTCAGCAGTTATTGGCACAAGACCTAGCCCGAATATGCGCAACTGCAAGCCGCCAACTGGAACAAACACGGGCACTGTTCCAGGCAAGTCAACTTGCGCTTCTGCTCCGCTGGCGTAGACCAACTCTGAAGAGTCACCGACAAGAACTTTGCGAATCTCAACCTTGCATCGTGAGGCGACGTCAAAGCCCTTGGGACCTGTCAAGTTGATGACGAAGTCCGGCTCACGATCCGTCGACTCCTCCGATGCCTGAACCAGCCTGAGTTCGTTCCCCGTGACTGAAGCCTCGCCGTCGGAATCAGGAACTCCGACTACACCGCAGGTGCGAGTTTGCTCGTAGATGGTCTCGTTCTGGCTGAAGAGCCAAACCAGACTCACCGCTATCGCCGCAATGGCAATAAGCCCAAGTCCTACAGCTACGTTGTAGCGAGCAAAGAAGTCAGGCATCGCAGCGCACTCCACGCGACCCAGTCTCAAAACTCTGGCGACTGTCTACGCTAAGGACCCTCGATCACCACTTCAAACTTCCAATGGGTGACGGCCCACGAGTCAGTTCTGCTGAAATTTGGCCACTGGTGGTCTCGTCCTGCACGAAGTGGTCCACCATCACCCTGAGGCGTGCGTAGGCGGTGGCATCCCAAGTAAGACCCGCACCCAAACCCGCCGGAACTGTTTCGGTATGTGTGAGAGCAATATCTGTGCCGTCGGTTCGAGTTACTGCGCAGTCTTTATTTGCGATCGTGTCTGAAATGTCCAGAGATCCTGGGCCGCTTTTCGCGTGATACCATCTGTATTGGTCTGGTACGGCCGCAGCAGGATTAATCATGATAGGAATGTCCGCGGCGCCAATGTTTGATATGTCGTCGCTAATCTCTGATGTGAAGACTCGAAATTTTGCGTTCCCGTCCGCCGTGCTCTGAACGGTTATCTTCCCTTCCCAGTTGACCGACATGGACTTTTGCTTCCAGGTGACGTCGTAGTCTGTATCTTGCGAAGTCGGTCCAGCGCTCCACTCTACAAACAGTGTGACATTAAGAGCGTCGTCACTACCACTTTTCGACGTGTACTCAATGTCAATTCCAGCGGCACCTTGACCATCTTCCGTATAGGCCTTCATGGTGTCGCCAGTGAATCCGATCTCTTCCGTAACCGTGGTAGCGGCACCCGGATTGTTCGTTGAAGACCCCTGCGCCGTAATCCACGGAGGGTTTGGAGTGAAGCTCGCCGATCCCCACTGGGAATCGATAACAACATCTCCGTAACCGTTCGGTCCGTTCACTGACACGTAAACCGGGGCGACTGCGGTGGCAAAAACAGTCCCAATCACAAGTGTAGCAGGTACAACGAGCAACAAAACGAGAAGCGCAACCTTGGCGATATGGGTTCTCTTCATCTGCCACCTTCTCACATTTGGTTGGATTGACCCTCGCACCGCTAGCATTGTCCCCCCAAAAAAAAGCGCATTCAAGTGCAAAATCCGATTGGAAATCAAAAACTGCCACGAAGCATGCGAATTGTGCGCATTTCCTGGATTGGCCGGTTTGTAGCTGGTGATGACTTCCCCACAAACACCAGCGGGGCGGCTCGGGAGGGCCGCCCCGTTTCTCGTCAAGCAGCGCTGGGCACCGCGGCCTGACGACTGGATTTTCTGCTTCGGGCTTTGTCTTGCTCGTTGTCGCCTTCGGCGCCCCCCCAGCCTTCCGGCTGGGGCTTTTGTTACTGCCCGCCTTTGCTGATGCTGTTGCCGTCCCCTTCGTCCATGCTGCCGAAGTTCTGGGTCCAGATTGTGCGGAACTTGCCGCTGCCCAGCGCGCGCCACTGCGGGTTCAGGATGTTCCGGTGGTGGCCGCTGCTGTGGCACCAGGCGTCATGGCTGCTCTGCGGCGTGGGCCCGCCGCCGTTCATGTGGATGTTTTCGCCGCCGCCGCCCGCGTAGCCTTCATAGGCCATGCGGTCGGACGGGCTGGCCCCGCGCGGCTCGCCCTGGTTCACGTGGGCGATCTGCCCGCCGTTATGCTCGTCGCAATACTTGCTGTGGTGCCACGCCGCCCAGAACAGCTTGTCATTAATCTTGACCGCGATGCGCGCGAACATCATCCGGTACTCGTTGGTGATGCGCACCTGCTGGCGGCCGTCGGCGTCGCAGTGGCCTTCGCCGGTCGGGAAGTCCTCATTGGCCTGCATCACGCGGCGGTTCACGTTGATCAGCGACTCGTAGCGCCGGTTGCTGCCAGGCCAGTAGCGGATCGTCAGCTTCTTGTTCGCCTGGCCGCGCAGGTACTCCAGCGTGTCGGCGCTGGTGGACTTGTGGTACAGGCTTGACGGGTCTAGCTGATCCATGCGCTCGCTGATCGCGCGCACCTTTTCGATCACCGCTTCGTACTCGGGGTTGCTCTGGCCGAGAAACCCGGTCGGGTCGTTCCAGATCTCGCGCACCGCCGCTACGCGGGTGTCCACGTCGGCTTGCACTTCCGCCTGGTTTGCCGCGTACGGGTACGGGTACTTCACGGTGTCGAAGATCAGCTCAAGCGCGTGCTGGCGGCGCTTGTCGAGCTCATCCAGCAGCATGTCCATCTTCTTGCTGTCGGCGCCGGCCAGACCAGCGGCAGTCTCGGCTTTGGCGATCTCCGTCTTCAGCACTTCGTCGAGAACCTTGATCGCGCCGGGCACCGCGCGCTCGCCCATCGCTACAAGCTCGTTGAACGCGGCTTCCGAATCTTCGCGCTTGCGCTTGTCCTTGCTGCTGATGCCGCGCTCGAAGCGCTCAAGCACGCTCTTGAGGCGGCGGTGGAATTCCGAGTTCTCCTTTTCGTCGGGCGTGACCAGCATGCCCTCGAACTCGACGAACCCGCCCTCGGGCAGCGGGATGCGGCGCTTGGTGGCGATCAGGATGTCGATGCCTTCTTTCCAGTCGTTGCGCGCACGCAGCACGTTGAAAGCGCGGCGCGAGCCTTCATCCGTCAGCCCGGCATCAAACGCGTAGACTGAAATCGCCAGCCGCTCTTCCGCGGTCAGCTCCGGCACGCGGTCGAACAGTTGCAGCATCTCGTCGGGCTTCAGCTCATCCCAGGCCTTGCTGGTGCCGAAAGCGATCTCGTTGCCGGTGCGCTTGTCCTTGGTGCTGACGTCGAAGTAGATGCGCTCGGTCGTGCCGCGCATGATGCGCGCCTTGTCGCCGCGCCACAGGAAATCTGTGTCGGTCAGCTTCTTGTCGATGGTTGCCTGGATCAGCCGGCTGATCAGCGCGACCTTCAGTTGCGCTTCGCTCGCTGCGCCGTCCGGAAACAGCGGGTTGCGGCCCGGCAGCTTGGACTCGTCCTTCTTGAACTTCTTGGTGATGTCGGGGACGTCATCGACCACCGGCTTCTCGACTTTGGCGATGCCGTGCGAGTCGCGCAGCGAGATCAACTGATCGCGTTTAGCGTCGTACAGTCTGCGGTCAGCCGGGTCGAGGATCGCGCGCTTGGGAATCTCGTCGGCAATCACCAGCGCGTCGTCAAACCGGAACTGGTCGGCGAGGTCGTCCATGCGCATCAGGCTGTAGTTGAACCACGCTTCACTCTGCTTAAGCGCTTCCTTTTCGGCGTCCTGCACCTTCTGGCGGTTCGCCTTGCCGAACGGCGCGTACATCGGCTCGCCGTCCAGCCACGCCTGCTAAGCCAGCAGGTTGGTGTGGGCCGCGAGGTAGTCGCCCGCGGAGATCTGCTCGTTGGAGGTGGCCAGCGTGCGCTCGATGCGTGTCTCAACTTCGGTGCCGACTTCGCGCCACAGGCCCTTGAGCAGCGAGTCAATCTCGGCCAGCGCCATGCTGCCGCGCTTGCCGCTGAACTCCTTCTTCATCTGGTCAAGCTTGCGGATGCGCGCCAGCGTGTCCTCGCCTGAGCCTGCAATCGACTTGGCTTTGCTGATGGCGTTCTGGTCTTCGACACTCAGTTCCGCCTGGCGCGAGTTCTGTTGCGCGACCTCCGGCGCCTCCACGGCGTTGCCGCTGTACGAGAATATGAAGTACCCTGCTCCGGCCAGCAGCAGCCCGATCAGGGCCAGCGCGACGATGGCGCCGACCGGGCTGCGGCGCGGCGGCACGTAGGCCATGGGGCGCGCGGCCTCGGGCCGCGGCATCGGCGCAGCCGGGCGTACCGGCATCGGCGCGGGTGCAGCCGCCGAGGCGAGGCCCATGACGCGGATGGTGGACTCGCCGATCGAGATTACGTCGCCTTCTTGAAGGAAGGCGAAGTTCACCTTGTCGCCGTTGAGCGCGGTGCCGTTGCTGGACATCTGGTCGACCAGCTTCCACCCGTCCATCGTGCGCTCGAGCGTGGCGTGCTTGCGCGACGCGGCTTTCTCGCCGGGGATGCGGATGTCGTTGCCCTCCACGCGGCCGATCGAGATGATCCCGAGATCGGGGCGTGGCTGGTATTCGCTGGTCTTGCCGGCATGGGTGATGATCAGCTTCATTGCAACTCCGTTATCAGCGCTGGTAACCGTGTAATCTCCGGGGCTCCGGCGCTTCGGTTGCGCGCAAGTTCAACGGGGTAAGCGCACGCGCCGTGCCAATTTCAACCCTACGAACGAATCGGCTGGATGTCGCGGGTCACAGCGACAAGAATTCATTGAGGGAACCATGAACTGGGCACAATATACACAACTTGGTACGAGTGTACCCAGATGACCGCCCCGATTCGAACAGCGCGATTCTTGTAAACGTTGATATCAACGGGGTTGCCACTTTCCCCGGGCCGACCCTACCTGTGCATGTTTTATACGCCCATGTGCGGCAGCGCTCGCCACAAATTGACAAGCCCGCCGGGATTCGGCGGGCTTGTTTCACTGGTCCGGCGCTCAGTTGTCCAGCTCGTACTCTGCCCGTTCGCCCTCGGTTTCGAGGTACCAGAACGAGCGTGTGCGGCGAATCAGGTCCTGGAAGTTCTCAAACTCGTCGCCCAGGCGCTCGTAGCGGGCGCGGTACACCCACTCCTGCCCCACCATGCGCGGCTTGAAGAACGCTCGCGACTCCTTGGCGGTGATATCAAGCGGGCTTGGCAGCTGGGTGACGGTCGTGTCCTTGGTCAGGCCGTCGCTCGTCACGTGGCCGCGCAGGCCGCGCACGTAGACGTTGGCAAAGTCCCAGTCACGGCCGACGCCTTCGAAGATCGCCACGCCCCACATCTCGGAGATCAGGCGCGTCATGAAGCGCGGCGCGTCCTTGTCATCCCAGCGCGTGCCGGGGCCGATCTTGTCGGCAAACCGCGTGATGACCTCATAGTCGCCGCGGCCCTGGTTCACGACCAGCGGCGGCGGCACCGTCCAGCGGCTGTAGGTCTTGCTGAGCTTTGACAGGTCAGCCCCGTTGTCCTGTGCCGGCGTTTCGCTGTAGTCATCCGGGCCCGGGCTGCGAGCCTGGTCGCGACGGAAATTGTGGACGTAGCGCAGCACCTGCCGGGTTTCCACCCTGCCGCCAGCCGCCACAACGCGCGCCTCAGCTTCTTCCCATGACTCGGCGGTCCGGCCTTCGGCCGCCGACTCGCCCTCCGCAAGCGTGCCCACAACGACCTTCTGCTTTTCCGTCTTGGTCTTAACCAGCGGGACTTCGGTGACACTGGCGTCCGGCGCGCTGCCGGTCGCGGCTTCGTACTCGTTGGCGGTGAGGTAGCTGACCTTGCCGGATGCATCGGTGTGCATGTAGCCCTTCACCAGCTCCGGCACGCTGACGTCGCGATCCTCAAACACCAGGCGCTGCAGGGGCTGGGCCACCTGCACGGTCTTTTCGGTCACGGTGCCGTCGGCTGCGGTTTCCTTGATCTTCTGCGGGACCACGCCGAACTTCACGTCCTGCGTGACCATCTCGTAGCGCCGGCCCTGGCTTGGCGCGCGGAACCCATTGTCGTCCTGCGCGATCTGCTCGTACTCGTACATGTAGACGTACTCGTACTCGTACTCCTTCTGGTAGAGCAGCTGGTCCTGCATGTCGCGCACGAGGTTGCCCTCTTCGTCGTACAGCGGGATGCGCGACTCAGAGCGTTCGTGGATGTAGTCCTTCCACGCGCCGTAGCGGTCGAACGCCGGCACCGGCACGGCGTCGTCGCCCGCGGCGCCAAGCGGCGCGTAGATGTAGTCTTCACCCGGGTTCAGCCCGTGGTTCGACGGCAGCGGCGCCACGCGGTTGGTGGTGAACGTGCCGTCGGGATCGCGCATGAAGTCTTCCGGGCTGATCTTGCGCGGGTCGTAAAGCCGGCCCGTCATGAAGTCGGCTGAGGGCTCAAGCAGCACTTCGCCCTTGGGCCCGCGGCGGCCGGTGTCGATACCGCGCTCGATGCTTTCCGGCTGGCGGTTCTCCGCGTCGCCGATGAAGTAGCCAAGCTTGATCTTATTCATGCCGACCACCGGATCGTCCGCGCGCAGCGGGCGACCGACAATGTCTTCAATGCCGGTGTAGCGGCTGAGCAGCGCCTTGCCGATGCGGCGGCTGTAGATGTCCCACTCGGCTTGCGTCAGCACATCACCCGGCTGGTAAGTCACCGGGTAACAGACAAGCGCGCGGCCACGCTTGTCAATCTGCTTGACCGGCTTGCCGACGACGCTGCCGCCGAACATCTCGCTGCCGCTGTCGAGCTCTTCGGCGTCGCCGAAGTTGGGGTCGCCCGCGCGTACGATCTTGCCGCTGAGCGTGTAGTTGGTGTTCGGGTGCTCGGCATGCTTGATGCCGGTGTCGAACGAGAACAGCACGCGGTCGCCCGCCTTGTAGGTGCGCACGTGCGGGATGGTCACCGGCTTGCCGACCGCCGGGTGGTTTGCGCCAAGCATGCCGTAGCTGGATTCGCCGTCGCCTGCGCCCGCGGCGCGAGCATCAAGGTAGCCCGGATCGTTGGCAGCCAGCGGGTTGCCGAAGCGGTCAACGCAATCGCCCGCGCGGTAGCGCGGAATCGTCAGCTTGCCCCACATCGCGTCGGAGGTGTCGGTGATCAGCGTGGCGCCGTCCGGCAGCGGGTCTTCGGTGCCGTAGAAGCCCGCAAACGTGTTGTCCGAATAGATCGCCACGTAGCGCACAGCCTCGCTGCGTTCGCCTTCGCTGATGACGATCGTGCGGTACTCCAGGCAGCGCGGGCCGTTGTACTGCGGCGCCGTCAGCTCATGCGCAAGCCCGATCTGGCGCTGGAACGCCGACAACGGGTGCAGCATGGTCACCGGCTCGTTGATGAAGTCGCTGTTGCCCATCCACTCGTACAGGCCTTCCTCGGCGGCGATCTGCTGCAAGACAAACTGATCGCTCACCGGGCGGTGCACCTGCTTCATGTTGGCGCGGCGCTGCTCAAGCCCTTCCGGCGTGAGCACGGCGTTTTCGGGGTCGTCCGGCCACTCGGTGTCCCACGGGTTCTTTTCGATGTCGCGGGTGAACACGTGCAGCTCAAAGTTCAGGTGCGCGTCCGCGGGCACGCCTTCGCGCTCGCCGGTGCTTTGGTCTTCGACCTTCAGGGATGTCTTGGGGTTGTTGACGTCCACCTGGTCGCCGTACGGCTCCGGCAGCACGGTACGCTTGATCTCGCGCGTGTTGTCGTTGATCACGCGGAACAGCACGTACCAGTATTCCTTGGCGCTGCCGTCGGGGCGCTGCACCACGATGCGCTTGGGCGGCTGCAGGTCGAGCTTGAGCTGCCATTGCGGGTCGTTGAACTTCATCTCGGCTTTATTGATGAAGGCTTCAAACCCCTCCGCCCCGTAAGGGTCGGGGCCGCCAAAGCGGCCGGGTGCGTTGCTGCGGTTGCCCTGCATCGGGTTGTCGGCGCCCTGGTGCGACTCGCGGTCGCCCTGCTTGGTAAGGTCGTCGGCGGCGCCGTCCGGCAGCTCTTTCAGCGACTTCTGGGCGATGCCGAGGTTGAACGCGAACCCAAGGGCGAGCATCAGCGCGAGCGCTCGAAAAACATAACGCATGCGAAACTCCGAGACGTAGGGGCGATGCTTGCATCGCCCGCGAACACGGGCGGCAGCGCGAATTCGATGGCGACGCAAGCGTCGCCCCTACAATCGGGGGGAGGGCGCAGTCTAGCCCAAGGGTCGGGCCGGTCAAGGGATACGGGGGTTTTGGGTTTTGGGTTTTGGGTTTTGGGGATACAGCCCGGATTGCAAGGCAGTCCTCCAAAACCCGACACCTAGAACCTAAAACCCAATTCGCGGGAACTGTGCCATGGTAGTCCACGTCAGAAGGTCAATGGACCGATTTTGGATTTTCGATTTTGGATTTTGGATTGGTGGCGCGCAGGCCCCACGCCGTCCCAACTGCATGACGCGAAGAGCGCGAAGAACGCTAAGAACTGCTGGAAACAGGACGGGCAGGACTACTCGGTCCTGTAAGTCCTACCATCCTAACACCCTGTCGCGTTTGCCTTTGCTTTGCCTTTCTTCGCGCCTGCGCGCTGTAGCGCTTCGGCGCGCAGGCGCGAGCTTCGCGCTCTTCGCGTCAGGCAGTGCCAATCCAAAATCCAAAATCCAAAATCTAAAATCAGCACGCATTGGAGGGACAAATGTCAATTCCGACTCGATCCAAACCCATCATCGCCACCTTCGTCGTCGCCATCCTCGTGGCCGTTGGCGGCGTCTTCTATGGGGTCTCGCAAGCCGAGGACAAACCCGGGCCGCTGGCTGAGGGCGACCGGCACTTTGAGGAAAAGAGCTATCGCAAGGCTTACGAGGCCTACGAGCAGTACCTCAAAGACAACCCGGAGCGCGCTGACTGGTTCCGCATCAAGCTGCGCATGGGCCACTGCCAGGCGCAACTCGGCAACTTCGACAAAGCCGAGACCGAGCTGGTGTCACTGGCTGACCGCGAGGGGCTGACCGATCTCGAGCGTGCCCGCGCCAACTACCGGCTGGGCCGCTTCTACGCCGAGCGCCCGGACTACTACTACGAAAACAGCAAGGGCGAGCGCAGTTGGGGCAAGTGGATCGCCGACTCGCGCTATCACAACGTAGAAAAGGAAGGCGCCGAGAAAGCCAAAGACCGCCTGGCCAAGTCGTACGAGCTGCTCAAGCCAAAAGCGGACCAGGCACTGGGCGAGTTGCGCGTGGACATCGCGGCCTCGGTAGCCACCATCGAAGAAGCCTTCAACGCGGGCATGGATGCCGCCGCCGCGCTGCAGAAGTGGCAATACCATCAGCCGCGCGAGCGCCTGTCGGTCGACTACTTCGACCGCCACGGCCAGAAACAGACCTACTACTATTACAAGCGCACCTTCCCGGACCGCGACGCCATCCTCGCGCTGCACAACGAGCTGGCGGACCGCTCGGCCAAACTGTTCGACCGCGCCGCCAAGGCACAGGCGGACGGCCGCGTGCCGGCTGAGATGGCGGCCAAGTTCAAGGAAGCTGAGGTCAAAGGCCGCGCGCAAGCCGCGCTGGCAACCTACCGCAAGGGTTGTTTCCTCGTAGCGCTGACTGAGCTTGACGACTGGCAGATGCGCAACCTGCTGTTTCACCCGGACCTGCAGGACATGGACCCGCTGAAGGGCGAGTTCTCGCCGCTGCCGGTGTTCGAGAGCGTCTACCGCGACTTCCACGACACACCGTTCGCCGACGACGCGCAGTTCCACGTGGGTTACTGCCTGGCGCAGGTCGGGCGGCATCGCGACGCCGAGATCGCCTACGAGGTCCTGGTCAAGGACGAAGCCTTCAAAGACAGCACCGAGACCGCCAGTGCCCGCTACGCCTTGCAGCAACTGCGCGCACAGCGCGTGCAGGTCCGCACACTCGGGCAGGAAGAAGAGATCAAGCCGTCAACCGAAGTGCGCAAGTGGCCCGAAGGCATCACCTGGCAATTTCGCGAAGACATCGGCACCACCCGCACGCTGTTCAAGAAAGGCGAGCACCTTGGCCTGTGGGTCGAGGCGCGCAACATCACCGAGTACAAGGTTCGCGCGCTGACGTTCAACCTCTCCGGCCTGATGCACGATCCGCAGTTCCTGAGCGCGGAGACCGCGGGCCTCAACAACATCGGCAACGACGCGATCGCCGAGCCGGTCAAGCGCCACACCGGCGAGAAGGTGTTCGAGCAGTCCTACACCACCGGCGACGACGGCAACCACAACTACACCCGCATGCAGTTCACGCTGCCGCAGGTGCTGCCTACGGGCGCCTACATCCTTGAGGTTGACACCGGCGCCACCCTTGATCGCCGGCTGATCGTGGTGACCGAGACGCAACTGGTGGTGCAGAGCTACAGCCCTGTCGAGAACCTCGCGATTCTGGTGGACGCTGAAACCGGCGCGCCGCTGGCCAACGCGGAGTTCATCTACAAGCGCTGGCGCGACTGGTGGAGCACCGGCACCCACCACTGGACAATCGACAACTCGCGCTACGCGGGCGACCAGCAGGGCCGCGCGCGCGTGCCCACCGGCAGCGGCAGCCGCTGGGAAGGCTACCTGATGTACGCCGAAGCGGGCGGGCGCTACGCCTTCTACCAGGGCGGGTTTCCGTGGTGGCAGCGGCGCGACTACAACGACCGCAACAGCGGCGACGTGCGCATCTACCCGATGACCGACCGCCCGGTGTACCGCCCCGGCGACACCGTGCGCGGCAAGATCATCATCCGGCAGAAGCAGGACGGCGAATGGGACAACGTAGCCGGCATGAGCGTCTCGCTCGAAATCAACGACGCCAAGGGCGAGAAGCGCTTTGACCGCGTGCTGCGCGCCACAGAATTCGGCGCGCTGGAATACGACCTGCCGCTTCCGGGCGACGCCGCGCTGGGCAACTGGCGGTTTATTCTGCGGTCAGGACGCGGCGGCAACTGGCTTGGCAGCGGGTACTTCGCCGTTGAGGAGTACAAGAAGCCCGAGTTCGAAGTCACCGTCACGCCGCCCGACAAGCCGGTCAAGGTCGGCATGCCGGTCAGCGCCACCATCAAGGGCGAATACTACTTTGGCGGGCCGGCTGCGGGGGCCGACGTCAGCTACAAGGTCTACCGCGACTTTTACTTCCATAGCGTGTACTTCCCGCGGCGCTTTGACTGGCTTTACAACTGGCAGTCACCGCAGCGCTACGGCACGCCCGACCAGCAGTTCTACAGCGACAGCAACTCGGAACTGGTGACCGAAGGCGAAGCCAAGCTCAATGAAGCGGGCGAACTGGTGATTGAGTGGAACACGCAGAAGGCGCTCAGCGACTGGCCCGAGTACGACCACCAGTATCGCGTGGAAGCCGAGGTGACGGATTCGTCCCGGCGCACCATCGAAGGCTCAGGCTCGGTCAAGGCGCTGCGCCGGGCGTTCTTTGCGTTCGTGGACAACAAACTCGGGTTCTATCGCCCGGGTGACAAGCTTGACGTCGAGGTCCGCTGCGTCACGGCTTCGGATCAGCCCGTGCAGACCAGCGGCAAGGTCGACATCTACAAGGTCGCGTTCGAGAAGAGCATGAACGACATGGGCCTGCCGCAAATCGACGAGCACAAGACGCTCGTCGCCACCCACGAGCTGAACACCGATGAGCGCGGCCTCGCGTTCTTCCGCGAGAAGGTCGAGCAGTCCGGCACATACGAGCTGGTCTATCGCACCAAGGACGAATGGGACACCGAGATCACCGGCACCCGCCGCATCATCGTCAAGGCGATGACCTGGCAGCCGGACAGCTTCAACTTCGGGACACTCAGTTTGATCCCGCAGCAGAAGGTCTACGTGCAGGGCGAGAAGGCGAAGATCCTCGTCGCCGGCGACACCCGCGACGCGTGGATGCTGATCAGCGTGATGGCTGAGCGCGAAGTGATCAGCCAGAGCTTCGTAAGCGTCGCCGAAACCGGCGGGCAGATGGAGCTTGAACTGACCATCGAGCGCCGCCACGTGCCAAACTTCCATATTAATGTGCTGACCGTGCAGCGCGGTGAGCTGCACACCGACACCATTGAGCTGTTCGTGCCGCCCGACGAGCAGTTCCTCGACGTGCAGGTGACCAGCGACAAGGAGTGGTACAAGCCGGGCGAAAAGGGCACGCTGACCGTCACGGCGAAAGACAAGCAGGGCAACCCGGTGGACGCCGAGTTCGCGCTGACCGTGTTCGACCGCAGCGTCACCTACATCGCAGCCGACAACACGCCCAACATCATCAAGCACTTCTACGGCGACCGCCGCGGGTACAACCTGAACTTCGAGAACAGCTACCGCACGGGTGTCGGCACGCGCCAGTGGGACAAGCAGAAGTACGAAGACCTGCGCTGGTACGGCGCGCCGCTGGGATGGGGCGTGCATGACTGGATGCAGTGGGAGAAATCCCACTTCGATTTCGATGACCCCGGGCAGGATCGCTCCGATCGCTACAAGCGCGGGTTTGCGTCGCGCGAATCGCAGGGCGACGGCGGCGAACCCGAGTCCAAGGACAAGAAGTCGGAGGGGTTGAGAAAACTCGCGGACGAAGTCGGCGGCGAAGGCGGAGCAGCCGGCGGCATGGCCCATCGCCGCGCCCGCGGCGGGGGCGGCAGGCCTGCCACCGGGGCACCCGCACCCGAGCCGTCAGAAGAGGCTCGATATGACGAAGAAGCCGAATCGAACGACGAGTCCCCCAAGATGGACTGGGGCGGTGATGTCGCCGAAGAAGAGGGCATGGCAGCGCCCCGCGTCCGCAGCAACTTCAAAGACACCGCGTTCTACAACCACCGTGTGCGCACCGGCGCCGACGGCACGGTTAGCGTGGACGTCACCTTCCCCGACAACCTGACCGACTGGCGCGTGGCGGCCCGCGGCATCACGGCTGTGGCCAAAGTCGGCGAGGCGTTCCACAACGTCAAGACGACGAAAAAGCTGATCCTGCGCGACCAGGCGCCCCGCTTCTTTGTGGAGGGCGACGTGGTGACGCTCAGCGGCGTGATCATGAACCGCTACGACGTGCCGCTTGCGGTCAAGGCGATGCTGCTGCTGAACCCCAAGGATTCGGCTTCGCCCGAGGAGCTTGCGGCGTTCTGCACCTACCAGCTTTTCCCGGAGACGCCGGACGTGCAGACCCTGACCATCCCAGCCGGCGGCGAAACGCGCATCGACTGGCAGGTTCGCATGACCGGTGCGGGCACGTTCAAGATCCGCATGCTGGCGCTCAGCACCACCGAAAGCGACGCCACCGAAAAGATCTACCCGTGCAAGGTGCGCGGCGCCGAGATGTACCAGGCGCACACCGCCGTCATCAACGACAACGAGCAGAGCCAGAGCTTTACGGTCGACCTGCCGGAGCAGCTCGATCCCGCACAGACGCACATGGACTTGCAACTGTCCCCATCTGTCGCCGCGCTAGCGATGGATGCCATCCCGTACCTGCTGCAGTTTCCCTACGGGTGCGTCGAGCAGACCATGAGCCGTTTCCTGCCCGCGGTGATCGTGCGCAAGACTTTGCAGGACGCGGGCATCAGCCTTGAAGACATCGGCGCGCGACGCGCCAAGCTGGACTACTCGGGCGTGAACCCGCAGGCAGCCTACTGGTACAAGCGCAGCCCCGTGTTCGACACCGGCACGCTAGAGGCGATCCTGGATGCCGGCATCAAGCGGCTGAGCGTCATGCAGCACGGCGACGGCGGTTGGGGGTGGTGGCAGCACGGCGACAGCGACACCTACATGAGCGCCTACGTCGTCTACGGCCTGCACACAGCCAAAGAAGCCAACGTGCCGTTTGACTACAGCATGCTGGATCGCGGCGTGAAATTCCTCGGCAACGAGGCGCGACGCGAGAAGAACCTGAACCGTGCCGCGTACATCGCCTACGTCCTGGCGTTCGCGGGCAAGCCCGACAAAGAGCTGCTGGACAAGCTGTACGACCGCCGCGACGACCTCACGCACCAGACGCGCGCCATGATCTGCATGGCGGAGCATCTGGCGGGCGACAAGGAACGCGCGCGCATCCTGATCAGCAACCTGGAGGATTACCGCAAGGAAGACATCCCCAACGGCACCGTGTGGTGGGACGGCGGCAAGCAGTACTGGTGGTGGTGGAACGACAAGGTCGAGACCAACGCGTTTGTCATGCGCGCCTTCACCATGGTGGACCCGAAAAACCAGTTTCTGGAAAAGCACGTGCGCTGGCTGGCCCAGAACCGCAAGGGCTCACGCTGGAACAGCACCAAGGACACCAGCCACGCCGTCAGCGCCCTGATGGCCTACGCCCGCGCGACCGGCGAGCTGAGCCGC
>CAZNBU010000005.1:0-20873 GCA_964571035.1 uncultured Planctomycetaceae bacterium
GGCTTGGCGCCACCGTTATTGGCGGTTGGGCAACCAGCCAGCATGAGACCACCGAACGCCAGCACGAGCGCAAGCAGAGCGAACTTCTTCATGACGTAACTCCTGTCGGTTGAAGGTATTGAATTCCGAGCAAACCTGTCGCGTTCAGAGCGTCCGGCGTGCCAAAGTGCAATGGACCTTTGGTGCAGTTCGTAAGTCAAGCTACTAACAACGCTTACACCTGAACTCGTAAACAGCGCGGTTTGACCACTCGGTCAGAATGAGACACGGGTGTAAATTTATGTTACGCCGCAACGGCTGCGAAGGCTTCGCGGAACTCCGCCTCGCTCGATGCCGCCATGATGCGCCGGATCTTGCCGTCGGCGCCGATCACAACTGTGGATGGTATGCTACGGAACTTCTCGCCGACCAGCGAGTGCAGCTTCTTGGCGCCCGCGTCGTTGGCCTGACCGGTTTGCACGTCTCCGACGCTGTATTTGAGCAACCAGTCCTGCACTTTTTCTGCATCGTCGCCCCAGACGGTCAGGGCGAAGAAGCGTACGCCTTTGTCCTCGTACTCTTTGGCCACGGATGCCAACCCGGGCATCTCGCGTGCGCAGGCGCCTCACCCCACCCCGAAGAAGTTGACTACGATCGCCTTGCCAGCCAGGTCGCCCTTGCCGACCACAAGCTTCGTGCCGTCGAACAGCGTGCCGAACTCAACGTCGTCGGCTGCCACCGGGGTGATGTTGGTTGCGGGCCGGTGCTGGCCGCAGGCCGCCAGCAGCAGAGGAAGGGCAAGTAGCAGTGCAAGTGTGCGCATTGTGATCTCCTTAGTGCGGTTAACAAACCACCTGGCTTCAGCCTTCCCAAAAGCCTCATCGCGCAGAGATCGCAGAGCGCGCAGAGAACGGCCAACTGCTTGTCTCACGCCAAGGCGCGAAGCGCCCCCACTACCGCAGTGTACTCAGCTGTTGAATTGAATGCACCTAATGAAGCATTCCAACTTGTCGCGTTCCATCCAGTTGCGGCGCTTGGCGTCTTTGCGTGAGACCATTAGTTCAAGCGTTTCGCAGGGCTTCCAGTGTGCGTTGCATGTCTTCGGGCATTGGTGCTTCGAACGTCACGCGTTCGCCGGTTCGGGGGTGGTCGAAGCTTAGCTTTGCCGCGTGCAGCGCCTGGCGGGCGATCAGCGGCGCTTCCCCGGGCGCGGGCTCGCCGCCCTGGATCTCACTCAGGGTCAGCGGCGGGCGCTTGGAGTACAGCCGGTCGCCTACAATGGGGTGGTTGATCGCCGCCAGATGCACCCGCAACTGGTGCGTGCGGCCGGTCTTGGGCTTGAGCAGCAGCAGCGTGAAGCGTTTGAAGATCTCCAGCGCCTCCCATTCCGTGACCGCCGGCTTGCCGTCGGGGTGCACGCGCTGCATTTCGTAGTGGTCGGGGTGGCGGCCGATCGGCTTGTCGATGGTGCCCGTCTCTTTCAGCCTGCCGCGTGCGATGGCGAGGTACTGCTTCTCGACGGTGCGCTGCTCGAACTGCTTCGCCAGCTTGAAGTGCGCTGATTCGTCCTTGGCGCACACGATCACGCCACTGGTATCGGCATCCAGGCGGTGCACGATGCCCGGTCGAATCGGGTCCGGGCGCGACAGCTTGTTCACGTGAAACAGCAGCGCATTCGCCAGCGTGCCGCCGCGACCCGCGCGGGGCGGGTGCACGGGCAGGTCGGGCGGCTTGTTGATGACGATGATGGCGTCATCTTCGAACAGCACCTCCAGCGGGATGTCCTCGGGCTCAAGCCCAGGCTCGCCCAGCGCCGGGCGCTCGACGGTGATGCGCCACCCGTCTTCCAGCTTCAGCGCCGGCTTGACTTTGGCCGGCGCCAGCCCCGCCACCTGCACGTGACCGTCCTTGATGAGTTGCGCCAGCAGTGTGCGCGAGTAATCCGGCCACTGGGCGACCAGGAAGCGGTCAAGGCGCTGGCCGGCGGCTTCGGCGGTCACCGTGAGTTCGTGGGTGGTCAGTTGTTTGAAGTCGGGCGTCATGTTCGGGGTTCGATGTTCGAGGTTCGGTGTTGAACTACAACCGCCAGCAACGCGCAAGTCCAGCAGGGGAAGCAAGAACCGCGTGCGTAAGCGCGCGGCTGTCTGGTCAAAGCTGATCAGGGGTGTTTAGCCGCCAGCTAACGCAGGCGGTTCTTGCTCAGCTTTACACCGCAACGTCGTAAGTCCAGTCCGCACAAGCCTCAACACCGAACACCGAACACCGCACGCCGAACACTAAGTGCGCTTGCGCCTTCCGCGCCATGGGGTACCCTATGACGCGCTCTGACGGGGCTCTAACACAAGGAAACTGAACATGCGTACGGCCATTGCTTTGTTGCTGATGCTCGGGTTTGTGGTTGCCGCCAGTGGGCTTGGCACCGGTTGCCAGCAATCCACTCGCGTGGATGTTGAAGACGATGAAGAGGGCCCGGCTGGCTCCGGCCCGTACGCCGGTGACGCGAAGGAAGTCACCCGCAAGATTGTCTCCGAGGTCAAGCGCCAGCGCGTGATTGAAGACTTCAAGGCGCAGTACAAAGAGCCGCCGATTGTCTGGGTGATCCGCCCGGTCAACAAGACCCGCTTTGTTGAAGTGACGGACTACTTCGTCGCCGACCTGATGACCGCTTTGCAGGAGACCTTCCCGCGCAGCGACATGCGATTTGTGCAGCGCGACAGCGAGACCCTTTCCGAGATCGAGAAGGAAAAGCTGGACAAGGAAGCCGGCGAAGTCACCGACCGCACCGGCCGCCGCACGCGGCTGGGCGCGGATTTCTTCATTCGCGCCGAGTTCGTGGCGCTGTCGCGCTCGGACGGCGAGGAAGAGGACGACGCGATCAAGTACACCTACCAGTTCATCGACACCGAGACCTCTGAGGTGCTGTTCCGCTCGTCACACGACATCCGTCGCGTGTCGTCGCGCAAGGTCATCTATCGCTAGGTTCTGCGGGCCGCGGGCACCCCCCGGCCCGTTTTTCACCTGCCGGTGAGCCGCGCATGAAGACCCAAGTGCTCGTACTGGTGGCTGTTCTCGCCCTCATGGGCGGGTGTTCGTCCGTCTATGACGTGAACGCCGCCATGAAGAAGGGCGGGTACCAGCAGGTACTGATGGACACGCAGGACATCACGAAGTTCCCTGAGCGCGACTCCACACTGATCCTTAACTACCGCGGCCACGCGAAACTGGGGCTGGGGTACACCGACAGTGCTCGCCGCGACTACCTGCAGGCCTGGAACGTGATGAACCTCAGCGAGGGCGGCGGTGTCGGCGCGGCGATGTTCTTTTCCGAGCGCCAGAAGTTCTGGATGGGCGACCCGTACGAGCGCGCCTACAACTCATGGTACCTCGGCGTGCTGTACTACCAGCAGGGCGACGTGGTGAACGCGCCGCCCGCGCTTAAGAACGCGGTGTTCGTCGACAGCGGCGACATTGAAGCCGGCCAGTACATCGCCGACTGGCTGCCGGCGCACGTGATGCGTATCCGCGCGCTGATGGCGCGGCAGGATATGGACACGGTGCAGTCGGTAATCGCCGAAATCGGGCGCCTGCCCGACGTAGCGCCAAACGCCGAAAAGGGCATGCCGAACAACTTCGACCCTGCCGTGCGCAAGTGGATGACGCTTGAGGCGCAGCAGGACGCCAACACGATCATGATGCTGGAGCTCGGCGTCGGCCCCTACTTCACAGCCGAAGGGCACCACGGCAGCACGCGCGTCACCAACCAGGGGCAGTACCGCGAAGCCTACGTCGATGTCTACGTAAACGGCGAGCCGCTGGGCCGCGCCTACAAGATCGGCGACACTTTCTTCCAGGCCATCACCCGCGGCGGGCGTGTGATGGATGATATCCTGAAGGGCAAAGCCATCGCCAAGACCGCCAGCATCGCGGTCGGCGCGGGCACGATGCACGTCGGCCGCCGGCTTTACGAAAGCGGCAACAAAGAGGCGGGGGCGATTGCGGCGGGCGTGGGCGCGATCCTGCTGATCGGCGGGCTGCTCGCCAACGCCGAAGCAGACACCCGCGGCAACGTGCTGCTGCCCGGCGAGACACACCTGATGATGGCGAAGCTCCCGCCCGGCGAGCACAAGGTGGAGCTGCGCTTCTTTGACCGCATGAACATGGAACTGCGCCAGATGCGCCAGACCGACATCCCGCTGACCGTGCCCGAGCAAGGCGACGCCGTGCTGCTGGCGCGCTCACAGCCGCGCTATGTGATCCCCGAAAGTACAGCCCACGCGCAAGCCGACCCGTACAAGGTGCTTGACCCGAAGGCCGCCACCGCCGCGGGCAATTGAGCCCAAGGTTTTTTGCATGCCCTCTGGCCCTTGGCCTTGGGATTCATCTAAACTTCAGACCCGATGGCCAAGGTCGAAGTCGTCTGTCCCCACTGCAAACGCATCCAGAGCGTGCCGACGCGTCGGCTTCACGCCGCGTGGGTGTGCCTGGTGTGCCGGGGCACGATTGACGACCCGTACATGAACAAGCGCAAGTCGGACGTCCCGAAGCTGGCGATCCCGCTGCACGGCAAGATCATCAGCGTTTCGGGCATAACCAACCTGTCCGAGATCGTGGCCGACAGCGAGGAGTACAGCAAGGGATTCAGCGAAGGGCCGTGGGACCCCAGCAAGCTCGCGGTAGTAGACCGCACCGACGAGTGGGAAGCCCACCAGCGAGGCGCGCGCCGCCAGACCATGGTGCTGCTGATCTTCGTGCTGCTGCTCATCGGCGGCGGAGGCGCGGCGCTGTGGTGGTTTGTCATCCGGCCTACGATGTAAGAGTCGGCAATCGGAAGTCGGCAATCGGCAATCGATGGACTGGTTGCCGGGTCATGTTCCCGATTGCCGATTGCCGATTGCCGACTGCCGACTGCCACCCAGCCAATTGCGAAGCAGCATGTGGCCGTGCTGGGTGAGCACCGCTTCCGGGTGGAACTGCACGCCTTCGATGGGGCGCTGCTTGTGGCGCAGGCCCATGATCACGCCGTCTTCGGTGCGCGCGGTGACCTCAAGACACTCGGGCACGCTTGCGGGATCGACGCACAGGCTGTGGTAGCGTGTGGCTTCGAAGGGTGACGGCAAACCGGCAAACACGCCCAGCCCCTCATGCACCACGCGCGAAGTCTTGCCGTGTACGAGCTGCGGTGCGTGAACGACGCGCCCGCCGAAGTGCTCCGCCATCGCCTGCATGCCAAGGCAGACGCCCAGGATCGGCACGTCGAACGCATCAAACACGCGAGGCGTGACGCCGGAATCCGCCGGCCTCCCCGGCCCCGGCGAGATGCAGACGCGATCCGGTCGCGCGGCAACCAATTCATCCAGCCGGCAATCGTTGCGCACAACACGAACCTCCTCGCCGAGTTCCATGAAGTAGTGGGCAAGGTTGAACGTGAACGAGTCGTAGTTGTCGATCAGGAGCAACAATGCAGAGGCCAGAGTTCAGAGGCTAGAGGTCAGGGATACTACGACGGCTGCGCCGTTTTGCAGTTCCCTGACCTCTGATCTCAGACCTCTGGCCCCTCCAAGCTCTAGAACGGCGGCTCTTCCTGGCCGTCGTTGGGCAGGCTTGTTGCGTAGTCGTCGTATCCGCCCTGACCGCCGCCGTAGTCTTCCTGCGAGGCGTTCTGCTGCGGTGCGCCGTTGCCGCGCTGGTTGCCCTGGTTGCGGTTCTGGCCGCGGCCGCCACCGCCACCGCCACCTCCGCCATCGCCGCCGCCCGCGCGGCCGACAAACGTGAACTGCAGCCCCTGCACCTTCAGCTTGCTGCGGTTCTGGCCGCTCTGCTTGTCGACCCACTTGTCCTGGCGCAGCGCGCCTTCGACCAGCAGCGGGTCGCCCTGCTTCTTCCAGCGGCACAGCGTTTCGGCTTGCTTGCCCCAGAAGGTCACGTCAACGAAGTTGACGCGCTCCTGCTTGGTGCCGCTGCTGTCGGTGAAGACGTCGTTGATCGCCAGCGTGATGTCGGTGACCTGCGCGCCGCCGGGCGTGCTGCGCAGCTCCGGCGTGCGGGTCAGGTTGCCCATGATGATGACTTTGTTGAAACTGCTCATGATTCATCTCCCTCCGGGTAAGGTCGTCGCGTTCGCAAAAGGTCCCGGGTCCTCGGGCGCAACACGCACCCGCCATCAATATAGAAACGCCGGCGACACAGCCAGCTTGTTGAAGTGTGTCAGCAACCGGAAACTACAGCGAAGGGCGCGCACCGGGCGGCGGCGGGTAGGGGCCCGGCACATGTTGCGGTAAGTTCATGCGGCGCCTGTAGTTGGAGCGCTTCACCGCCACAACGATCACCACCACCAGCGCAGCAATGAACCCCGCCCCGATCGCGGCGATGGATCCGAAAACGGCGCCCAGAATTCCGGGCACCGGGTTGCGCCCGACGACGACGGCCGCACCCATGGGCGGTTGAGCCTGCGATTCGGTCCGGATGCGGTAGTGGCCCGGCGCGGGAATCTCCACGCTGCCGATGCCAACGCCCGCGGTGCCGCCCGAGCTGTAGCGGAAGTTGCCGCCCGGCGGGTTCACCGCAAGCGACCCGCCGCCCTGCTCCGGCGTAATATGCACCACCAGCCCGCCCGGGGCCTGCGCGCTTGAGGTGCCGGACTGCTCAAAGAAGATCGACTGCGAGCCGGCCTCGGTGAACTGAAAGACGCCGTCACCGGGCACGCCCACGCGGTGGCGATTGTCGTCAGATACCCCAACGACGGCGATCACCAGGACAATGCAGACGCCCACGCCAGCGAAGACGAAGGCTGGGGCGAGAAGGAACCATCCCCAATGCGGGCGCACCGTGTGCATGCCTGCATGCTAGGTTCGCAGCGCGCTGAGGCCAGCTTCTACCGAGCTATCGTCTTGCCACTAGAATTCTCAAGGTATGGCGGGACAATGTCTTGGATGCCGACATTGGCTGACATCCCGGATTGGACAATCGGCAGCGCAAACGCAGTCGCCGAGTTGCATTCCCTCGAAGAGGACCTGTCTAAGGAGTTGAGCAAGACGACCGGGGATGCCGAGCGGTTGCTCAGCACTGCCTACGGGCTGCTAGTGCAGATGCATGACATGGCCTGGGCGCTGTTAGGCCGACAGGCGGCCATGCACACCCTTGAATCCTACGGGTTCACGGCATTGCGCGATGCCGACGCTGAAGCAAGGTCTGTCTTCAAATGGGCGTTTGACAACGTTACCCGTCCTAATTTGGTAGACGAGCCCGCGCTGCAACTTGCCTTGCGACTGCGCCTGGCCCGTACCGTTAACCCCGCCGAGAACCAGATTCACGACCAATTGAGCCAGGGTGCAAGTGCCCTGCTTGAAGCCGCTTCCTCTGTTCGCGGGTTGATGGACCTGAAGTCGTCCGCCGGGCAGCTTGCGCCTCAACTTGACTGGGACCCGCTCTGGCAGCGTCTTACGGCGTTGCTCAAGGCGATCGACCACGAGTTGGCCGCGACTAACGCCGCAGAGGCTGAAGCGTGACATGGAGTCCGGGGCAATGGGTCACCGTCCGGGACGACCTGTTTGACGCGCTCGTCAAACGAACGCGCAACTGCCAGCTTGAGATCATCGATTTCTGGAGAACCGACTGGCGACCGTTTGTAGTCATGGAGGTCGCCGCGGACTATGTGTTGCTATGTCCGGTAGTTTCTGATCCCGGTGCTAAGGCGCCGGGTGCAGCACCGTTTCCGCTGCACCGTGGTGACGGTGCAGCGCTTAAGGACACATTCCTGCATATCGAAGTGGCGCTCTGGGCTCCCACCGACGCAATTGCTCCGTACCGAAGTGGTCCACTACCTCGCGACCACCTGCTTCCGCCGCGCCGATTCCGTGCCGCCGTCTACCAGTTCAACCAGCTTTGGGCGGCACAAACGGTTGCAGGGCTGCCACGCGAATAGAAAAGGGCGGCAGCTTGCGCTGCCGCCCTTGGAACGTCGTGTGTGCTACTTGCTGACGCTGGCGCGGCCGGCGCCGCAGTACTGGTGAATGCCCTCGTACAGCGCCTTGGCCATGGCGTCCTGGTACGACTTGGTCGTCAGGCGCTTGCCCTCTTCGCGGTTCGACAGGAACCCGAGCTCAACCAGCACAGCCGGCATGTGGGTCTTTTCCAGCACGCGCAGCCCGCGGGGGTCAACCTTGGCGCCGCGGTTGGGGCTGTCGGTGACACGATCCATGGAGCTGACCAGCGCTTTGGCAAGGCGTGCGCCCTGCTCCATGCCGCCTTTGTAGAAGACTTCGAACCCCGTGACGACGTCGCTGTTCGGCGCGATGTTGGCGTGCACGCTGACGAACAGGTCAGCTTTGGCTTCGTTGGCGATTTCGCAGCGGCGGTCAAGGTCCGGGTAGACGTCAGTGGTGCGGGTCATCAGCACGGTGGCGCCGGCTTCCGCCAGCAGGTCGCGCAGCTTCAGTGAAACCGGCAGGACGATGTCCTTTTCCATCACGCCGAAGGCTGCGCCACCCTGGTCCTGGCCGCCGTGGCCGGCGTCGACGCAGATGGTAATGCCCTTAAGCGGGCCGTTCGCGGCAACCTTGGGAGCTTCCGGCCCGTCACCGGGCTTGATTGCTTCCAGCGTGTAGTCGGCGCCCTTGCGCTGCGGGCCGCGCACCAGGTGGTACATGCCGAAGCGCTTGCAGATGAAGTTGTAGGTGCTTTCCGGCAGCACCAAGTCGTTGCCGAACTTGTTGGGCACCGCGTCGCGCTCCTGCTGCCAGCGGGTGGTGTTGATGATGACGCGGTCGCTGCCTTCCTCGAACGTGACCAGGTGGCCGCGCGGGCTTTGCATTGTGTACTCGTAGGCGCCCGGGCCGCGCTCGTAGGTCCACCCGAACTCGGCGGCCATCTCGGACAGCGCGACGCTGCGCGGTTCGGGATCCATGGTGGGGTCCTGCGGCGGAATCACGCCGGCGTAGGTGCAGCCCCCGATCAGGAGGGTGAGGAAGAGAACGGTGAAAGTCTTTGTGCGCATAGTCTGCTCCGGTGTCGTTGGCGGAAGCGCCTGGCGTGCAGGCGGTACGGGGGCTATCGGCAAGCATGCGCCCCGGCATTTAGCAATTGTGGATTTTGTGGCGCGCGCGGCGGTCAAAGCCGTTGGCGAGCGGCCCCGCCGCAGGTAATGTATGTTCGTAAACCCGCCCAGAGGTATGTCATGATCCAAGGCCGGATCGTCCTGAGCCTGCTGCTTCTGTGCGCGCCCCTGTGCGCCCAGCAGCAGAAGTTGGACGCGCTGTGGCGCGTGGGGTGCCTGTGGCAGGTGGGCGAAAACATCCCCAAAGTGGCGGCGGCCCGCGAAGCACTGGTCGAAGCCGGCCCGCCCGGCCTCGAGTACGCGTTGGGCAAATTGGGCGCTTCCAGCACGCTGGAGATTCGCTGCCTGACCGCTGTAGTGGTCGCGTTCAAAGAGCAAGCGGTCGACCCGCTGATTGAGCGGGTAGCCCACGAAGACCCGATCGCGCGTCGCAATGTGGCGGAGCTGTTGGACAAGTTGAAGGCGCGGCGCGCCGCCGACGCGCTGCTGGCGCAGGCGCGGGTAGAGGATTCGCAGGGCGCGCGCCTGGCGCAGTTGGGCGCGCTTGCGGATTGGGAGGTTGCAGCCGCTGCGCCCTTGGTCATCGAAGTGTCCCGCGACGAATCGCAACGTGCACGGCAGAGAGCCGCCGGGCTGCTCAGCCGGTTTGAATCCGCCGACGTGACGACTCGGCTGATCGCGCTGCTGGAAGACGAGACCTACTACGTCCGTACTGCGGCCGTTGAAGCCCTGAAGAAGAGCCCGGTGTCGGCGCGGGAGGCGTGCTTTGCGGTGCTGCAAAGAGAACTGAACGCCGACAAACCTGCGGCTGGGTTGGTTCGGCGCCTGCTGCCCGTGGTGGCGACGCTGGCCAACGAGCTCACGCCCGATCTGCTGCTGGATGCCCTGGAAGAGGATGACGCAGGCATGCGCGCCGATGCCGCACACGCCCTGGCGGGCTGGAAACGCGGGGCTGGTTCGTTAACCAATGTGGACGTGGACGCCCATTTGAAGCGGGCGCTGAGAATAGAAGTCGATCCGTTCGTTCGCGCGGAGATGGAGTCAGCCCGCCGGACCCTGACAAAGACCGAGTGACGCCATGACGAAAAAGAACGTGTTTGAAACCCTGGTCAGCGCTGATGACGCGCTCGACACCATCCTGTCCAAGCTGCGCCCCGTGACGGGCACTGAGATCATCCCGGTCACCGAAGCGGACGGGCGGGTGGTCGCCGAGGACGTGAAGAGCACGCTCAACGTGCCCGCCTTCGACCGTGCCGCAATGGACGGGTACGCCGTGCGCAGCGAAGACCTGGAAGAGCCGGGCATGCTGCGCATCATAGGGCGCGCGCTGGCTGGCAACGGGTTCAAAGGCACGGTCAAGCGCGGCGAGTGCATCGAGATCGCGACCGGCGCGCCGATGCCCAAGGGCGCCGACGCGGTGGTCATGGTCGAGAACTCGCAGGTGGTGGGCAAGGCGGTCAGTTTCCGCGCGCCGATCTCGCGCGGCGAGAACGTCGGCCGCAAAGCCGAAGACATCGGCAAGGGAGATGTGGTCGTGCGCCGCGGCACCGTGCTGGGCCCGGGGCCGATTGCCGCCATCGCCATCATCGGCCGCGCCAAGGTGAAAGTGTACGCGCGGCCGCAACTGCTGATCTTTACCACGGGCGATGAAGTTGTCGCGCCGGGCAAGCCGTTGAAGGCTGGGCAGGTTTACGACTGCAACAGCTACGCCATGATGACGATCGCGCGGCGCTCTGGCGCCGACGTGACCTACCGGCCGAACGTGAAGGATACCGTCGCGGCGCTCAAGAAAGTGGTGCGCGAAGGCGCGCGCAAGTACGACCTGATCGTTTTCAGCGGCGGCACCAGCGTGGGCGCGAAAGACTTTGCGAATGATGTTGTCGGCGAGGTGGGCCGCGTGCACGTTCATGGCGTTGCGATCAAACCGGGCAAGCCGGTGCTGTTCGGCGTGGTCGGCAAAGCCGGCATCTTCGGCATGCCGGGGTACCCGACGAGCTGCCTGCTGACGGCGCGGCTGTTTTTGGCGCCGGCTGTGCGCAGGCTCGCGCACAACGACTCACAGGACCGCGCGCGCAAGGTGGTAACGCTGGGCCACGAAGTAAAACAGGACAAGACCAAGCAGTTGCTGCTGCCGGTGATGGTGGACGACCACGACGTAGCCTACAGCACGTTCAAGGGCTCGGGCGCAATCACCAGCCTGAGCCAAAGCGTCGGGTACATAGAAATCGACGCCGGCGACGGCATCGTGCAAAAGGGCGCGGAAGCAGTCCTGCGCGCGATGACCTAGCAAGATTGGAATGGAGCGGTGCTTACTTCGGCCTTGTCTGCCTACTCGTCTTCGCCCGCGAGCTTGGAAACTTCGCTTGAAAGCTCCGAGGTGCCGCCCGCGTACCACGTCAACTTATCGTCGTCGCCGAGGGTCCCGGCCCTGCGCAACAGCGCCTTGAACTCGTCTTGAGACATACGTTTCAGGGCTGCTCCTGCCTGCGCGATACGACCGTAAGGATCGCGACGATATTCGTCGTTCAGATCGATGTCTTTCAGCTTCTGCGACTTGTCAATCATGGCGCATCACTGCTTGGCCGGAAGTACCCAAGTATACAGGCGGTATCCCTGACAGCAATCTGGGTGTGGGTCTTCAAGCTGAACCCTGCGCCGTCATAGGCTGGAGGGCCCTCGACAAAGACACCGCGCACCGTTTGAAAGAACGCTCTGCCGCTTGCCTCGTCAAGTTGCTCGTTCAAGGAATTCAGCAAATGACAGTCGCGATATCGCAGCAGCAACTCGCTGCTTCCGCCAACGCCGGCCTTGTTTGTAGGGATCTGGGATTGATCGCTGAAGGTTGATTTCCAATCCTCAAAGAATGCTGCCACTTGCGATGTTGCCCTGGTGTCCGCGAGATCAAGGCACCTGCCCAACTGGATGAAAGCGCCCAACACCGCAGGCTCGTCCACCTTGCCGCGCTGAACCTGTTCCTGTGCGAACTCCTCCGCCCGTGCTCCCAGAAGTAGATGCCGTTACCAAGCCAATCCCAGTCGTTGCGGCTGGGTTTCAATCCATCGCCGTGCAGCAATACGCGCTCAACGGTGGAGCGATCGCACCCGTGGTAGCCGACGATTAACCTGGCGTAGTCAAGTTCCAACGCGCCCCCTGTGGGCGGCATGATATTCGCGCCAAGCTACGAAAACAGCCGAAAGCCTACGCGGGAATCTTGACGGTCGCCGGCACCACGCGGGTTTCGCCGTCGAGCACTTCCATGAACGCCGGAAACATGGGGTGCAGCAGGTTGGCTGCGAACGCCATGCGGGTTGCGCGGCCGCGACCTTGCAGCAGCAACCGTCCGCAGCGCACGCGGCCCGCGGCGTACAGCGGCAGCGTGAGCGTCTGGCGCGCGGGGTGGTTGATGCCGATGCCCCACACGCGGTGCCCCTCTTCGTCATGCAGCGAGATCGCGGTGATGCCCGTCTTTTCCAGCAGGTCGATCAGTTCTTCGCGGTCCAGCGCATCCAGCGCGCCGTGCTCGCCCGCGATTTCGCACAGCATGCGCGCGAGGTCGGTCGCGGGCCCGGCGTTGCGCAGGTTGACCCACGTGAGGTACCCGCCGGTCGCGTACACCGTGAAGTACATCGTCAGCGGCAGCGCGACCGCGGTGGCGGTAAGCACGCCTGCAACGGCTGGGTGAACCGCTGCGCCTTGCAGCCAGGCCACCAGCACCGCGCCGCCGACGCCCGTAGCCGCCATGCCCAGCAGCAGCGCCGTCACCGCGCGCGAGTTGCCGTGCAGCAGCAGCATCAGGATGTGGTGGATGTGCCCGCGGTCAGCCTCCATCGGGTTGGCGCCCTGGATCAAACGGCGGAAGAACGCCACGCTGACGTCCACCGCGGGCAGGCTGACCAGCATCAACAGCGGCAGCACGCCCAGCGAACCGCTGACGGTGCTCAAGGAAAGCGTCGCAACCATGAACCCGAGGAACGTGCTGCCCGAGTCGCCCAGAAACGCCTTCGGGCTACCGAAGTTGTGCTTCAGGAACATCACCGCCGCAACGGCCAGCGGCACCACCAGACCGAACGGCACGTTGCCGCCGATCAGCGCGAACATGCCCAACCCCACCAGCGCAAGGCTGGCGGCCCCGGAGCACAGCCCGTCCGCGCCGTCGATCAGGGTGAAGGCGTTTACGATGGCGACGATAAACAGCATCGTGAACGGCAGGCTGAGCAATCCCAGTTCAATCGAGAACAACCCGGGGATCGTGAACTCCTGCATCGCAAACCCAAGCTGCCAGGCCGCCACCGCGCACACACCCTGCGCGACCAGCTTGGCTTTGGCGCCCATGGGGTGAATGTCGTCCAGCATGCCGACGCCCATCAGCATCAGCGCGGGCAGCATCAGGTACAGGAACTTGGTGTCGAGCGCGTGCCGCCCGCCCAAGCCGGGGATTTCAGCCAGCATGCCCTGCACCAGCACGGCGCTAAGCACCGCGACCACGATGGTCAGCCCGCCCGAGCGCGCCACCGGCGCCGCGTGCACGCCACGCAGTTTCGGCCGATCGATCAACCCGATGCGCCACGCCGTGCGGCGCAGGTACGGGCCACCGAGCAGCACAACCAGCGCTGCGGTGACGACCCCCGCGGCAAGAGGAATGATGTCCATCAGCTGCCCCTCCGGGCGCGCGCGTCAGACGCTCGCGCCATGATGCTCTCCAACTGTTGCTTCCACATTCGAGGCCTGCCCTGAGGCGCTCGAAGGGCGATTGATCAAAGTGTTGCCGAGAACGACGGTGTCCATGCGCGTCCTGCGGAAGCAGTCCAGCGCCTGCGCCGGTGTACACACAATCGGCTCGTTCTCGTTGAAGCTGGTGTTTAAGACGACGGGCGTGCCGGTCGTATGCTCGAACGCGTCGATCAGCTTCCAGTAGCGTGGGTTCTGCTCGCGCGTGACGGTCTGCACGCGGCCGGTGTGATCCACGTGGTCCACGGCGCACAGCTCGTCGTATTTCTCGGGACGCGTGCGGTAGACCATCAGCATGAACGGCGATTCGTGCGAGCTTTCAAAGTAGTCGCTCACCCGGTCGGCCTTGATGCTGGGCGCGAACGGGCGGAACGGCTCACGCTGCTTGATGCGCGCGTTGAGAATGTCCTTCATGCGCGGGTGGCCCGGGTGCGCGACGATGCTGCGGTTGCCGAGCGCGCGCGGGCCCCACTCCATGGCGCCCTGGAACCATCCGACTACGTTGCCCGCGGCGATCAGCTCAGCGGTACGCGCGGACAGTTTGTCTTCGTCGAGCTGCGTGACTTCGAACCCGTCGTCCAGCGTTTCCAGCTCGCGTGCGATCTCGGCGTCCGTGAAACTGGAGCCCAAGTAAGCGTGGTTCAGCTCATGGCGCGGGTCGCCGTTGCGCGCGCTGATCGCCAGCGCGGCACCAATTGCCGTCCCGTCGTCGCCCGCCGCCGGCTGAACGTAGATCCGTTTGAACGGGGACTCTTCCAGAAGCCGCCCGTTGGCCACGCCATTGAGCGCAACGCCGCCCGCAAGGCACAGGTCGGTCAACCCGGTGCGCTTGTGCAGCAAGCCCGCGAGGTGAATGAATGCCTCCTCAAGCCGCATCTGCAAACTGGCGGCGAGGTTGCGGTCGCGGTCGGTCAGCTCGCTGCCGCGTTTGCGCGCGGGGCCGAGCTGCTTGACCATTTCGGGCGTGAAGAAGTTGTCGAAGTGCGGGCTGCCGTACTCATCGCTGCCGGTCGCCACGCCTTCGGTGTGGTGGTTGAAGTAGGCGAGATCCAACTCAAACCCGCTGTCGGTGAAGCGCACGAGCTTGCGAAAGAAGTCGGCGTACTCGGGCTCGCCGTAGGGCGCGAGGCCCATCACCTTGCCCTCGTCGCCGTAGCGGTCGAACCCGATGAACTGGCACACCATCGTGTACAGGATGCCCAGGCTGTGCGGGTACGTGACGCGGGACAGCGGCTTGATCTCATTGCCTTGCCCAACAGCGAGAAGCGCGCTGGCGAAATCGCCGAACCCGTCCAGCGTAAGAATCGCCGCGCGTTCGAAGGGGCTGGGATAGAACGTGCTGGCTGCGTGCGCGAAGTGATGCTCGACGCGCCTTACCTTTCCGTGCAAGGCGCTTCGCGGCTCACCGCATGCGTCGCAGACCTGTTCTTCAAGCCCCTTCAATCCCGCGCGGTCGGAAAGCCGTTTGCGCACCGCCTTGGTGCTGCGGGCGAGATTGCGGAAGACCCAAGAAAGACGGTGCTTCAGGTTGGCTGTGGAATCGCGGGCGATTGCCACTTCATCGACATCGCGCAGTGTCGCACCGCCAATGCGCAGCACCTCGCGAATCGCCAGCGAAGGAAACCCTGCACAATGTTTGATGCGGTTAAGCCGCTCTTCTTCGACGGCCGCGACCACCTGACCGTCGCGAACCAGCACGGCGGCTGCATCGGCGTGATAGGCGTTGATGCCAAGTACGAGCAACGCAACCCCAGTGCAAATGCGACAATGAGCGTTACCGACAGAGTACCCCGCGGACGCTCTGACGGCAAAAAATGCTTACGGGGCTTAGAGTTGCAACAAATCATACATGATGCACTGATTGCACATTGCACGTAATGTTCCAAGGGGCAGCGGTAGTGCTCTCGCCGCAATGGCTTGCACGTTTTCGCGGCGAATGCACGACCGGCCTGCACCGTGACGTTCGACCATGAGAAACGACCTCTGTCACTGGCGACAACCCGCGCGGGCCGAAACGCTTTGCCAGCATAGACTAGTGTTCATACCATTGTGCGCCTTTTGATCTGTCAGGGGTGCGATGGAACTCCAGATTCTGGTCTTACTGCTTGTGTTGCTCGCGGCTTGGGCTGGCGGCTCGGTCGCTTCGCGGCTGGGCTACCCGGCGGTCCTGGGCGAGCTGGTGATCGGCATCCTGATCGGTCCGGCGGTTCTTGGCCTGCTAGGACAAGGCTCGCTGCTTAGCGAGTGGACGGGCACGGATGGCGGGTATGAGGCTCTGACTGTTTTGGCCGAAGCGGGCGTGCTTCTGCTGATGCTCTACATCGGCATGGAGATCGACCCCAGAGAGCTGGGCAAGGCCTCATGGGCTGGATTCCTGGCGGCGATCGGCGGGTTCATCGCGCCCTTCCTGATGGGTTGGGGCGTGGTGCTGTTGTTCGCGGACTCGTTGCCCGAGGGCATGAACCCGCACGTTACCGGCATGTTCGTCGGCATCGCCGCGGGCGTGACCAGCCTTGTCACCAAGTCGCGCATCCTGATGGATTTAAAGATCCTGGACACGCGCATCGCGCACGTGATGCTCGCGGGCGCGCTGATTGCCGACACGATGAGCCTGCTGGTGTTCGCGGGCGTTCTTGGGTTCGCCGAAAGCGAAACGCTTGAGGTCATGGTGCTGGTCAAGGTCGGCGCGCGGGCGGTTCTGTTCTTCGGCATCTCGGCGCTCGTGGGCCTGTATGTGCTGCCGTTTGTTTTCAAGCAATTCCAGCGATTGGGCATCAAGAATCGCGGCATCTACTTCACCCTGATGCTGGTAGTCGCGTTGGCATTCGGCGAAGGCGCGCATCTCGCGGGTCTTCACGCGATTCTTGGGACGTTCGTCGCCGGCCTATTCCTGCAGGAGGGCATGCTGGAGCCCAAGCTCAACCGCGAGCTCAATGACCTGCTGCGCGACGTGTCAGTAGGATTCCTGGCGCCGATCTTCTTCGTCACATCGGGGTTTGCGGTCAGCTTCGAGGTATTCCAGACCGACTTGCTGCTTTTCATCGCGATCATGCTGGTCGCGTTTGTCGGCAAGATCGTCGGTACGACGCTGTTCTACCTGCCCACCGGTTTCGGGTGGCGCGAGGGCGTGGTGCTGGGCGGCGGAATGAACGGGCGCGGCGCGGTCGAGATCATCCTTGCCGGTATCGGGTTGAGCATGGGCCTGATCAGCAAGGAGATCTTCAGCATTCTTGTGTTCATGGCGATCATCACCACCGCCACTGTGCCTTTCTTCCTGAAGTGGGGCACCGATTGGTTGAAACGCCTCAACCTGCTGGTGCGCAGCGCCGACAAGCGCAACACCGCGCTCATCATAGGCGCCACGCCGCTGGCACGCGTCATGGCCAAGCTGATCGCCGAGGTGCAGCCCGTACACCTGATTGACAGCAACCCGTTGCGCGTGGACGAAGCCAAGCGCGAAGGATTGAGCGCCGTAGCCGGCAACGCGCTGGATACCGAGTTGCTGGCCAGGGCGCATGCCCCGGCATCGGGCCTCGCGCTGGCGATGACCGGCAATGCCGAAATCAACGCGCTGGCGGCGCGGCAACTGCGCGACGTGTTCCTGGTAAGGAACCTGCACGTACTGGTGCTGGGCAAGAACCGCAGCGCCGACACCCAGACGTTCGAGCACCTGGACGCCAGCATGCTGTTTGCCCAAGCCGTGGCCCTGAGCGACTGGGACCACTGGTTTTCGCGAGGGCAGGCGGAACTGGAGCGCGTGCCTGTTCCCGGCATGAATGCGCGCGAAATTGTGCGCGCGCTCAACGGCGGCCCGCCATGTCTGCCGCTTGCGATCGAGCGCGAGCATGAGGGCAGGCGCAAGATCATCCCCATGCATTCGGGACTGGAATGCGCCGCGGGTGACACGCTTGTCGTGGCGCGTGCCAGCGTGGCTGCCGCGCCGTCCAGCGACCGTTTTGATGAACTGGTAAGGACCTGCCCGGTGCTCGACATCGAAGGCGCGCTCGACCGCGAGCAGTTTTTCGGGCAGGCCAGCGACGCCATGGCGAACATTCTTTCCGAGTCGGCACAGGAGTTGCGTGACGCGTTGCACGAGCGTGAAGCCTCCAGCAGCACCATGCTGACGCCGGGTCTTGCCGTGCCTCACATCATTCTGCGCGGCACGGGGCGTTTTGGCCTGCTTGTCGCACGCTGCCGCGGCGGGGTAGGCATGGCGACGAACGAAACCGCGCACGCGCTGTTTGTCATGGCCGCCACACCTGACGAGCGAAATTTCCACCTCAAGGCGCTGTCCGCTGTCGCGCAGATCTGGCAGTCGAGCGACTTTGAAGCCAGGTGGCTGGAGGCAAAGTCGCAGGACGACCTGCGCGAGTTGCTGCTCAACGCGCCACGCCAGCGCACGGCGTGACGGTCCGGTTTTCGAAGGAATGGAACGGTCACCAGGCATTCCGCCGGCATGCGCCCCGGCGCGGCAAGTTTACCAGTCAGCACAACGGCGCAACCCATGCCAGCTCCGGGTAGCTACACTGCGTTCAAGGTCAAAGGTCGAAGTTGTTTTCGACGTTTGACCCTTGACCTTTGACGCTAGGCGCCGGTGCTTGAACCATGAAGTGTCTCTAACGGTCTTTCCACGCGTCCTGGTCATCATCGTCGGCGTAGGACCATGACGGGTCGCTGGGAAAGTACTTCTCGGTTTCTTCCCAGTGCTCGACCTGCGACTTGCCGCGGCGGCGGCGGAGCCACCAAGCCAGCGGGATGATCATTGCGGTTACGGCGAACACCATTACCCAGAACGTGGCGCCGAAGAAACGTGCGAGCCGTGACCCGGCCCGCGCCTCCTGGTCCTCCAGCCACGCGGCCTCGAACTCGGGCAGCGGGCCGCAGTACTTCTCGAACGCGGCCTCAAACGGCCCGTTGCCCGCCTCCAGCGCGTCCATCAGCGACTTGAACGCGCTTTCTCCGTGCCGCTTCACGATCAGCCGGATCACTTCGCGACACTCCATGTACGCGGCGCCGGAGCGGCCCTCCTGACGCAGGCCCGCCGACAGGTCCTCCAGCGACGAAAACGTCGCCATGGTGGGCGATGCGGCTTCGCGCAGCTCGTTCAAGGCGACGCTTTCGACGTACTGCGCCACGCCCTCCTCGAACCACAGCGGGCGCTGCACGCGTAGCTGGCTGCCCATCACCAGGTGCGCCAGCTCGTGCCGCAGCACGCCGATCGGGCTCAGCCCGCGCTCGGCGATTGCGCTCATGTTCAGCACGATGCGGCGCTGCCCCGGCTGCGCGTAGCCGAGCACGCTTTCGGCGTTCATGCCGACGCCGTCTGCGCGCGCGGTGCTTTCGAAGGTGCCGGCGCCCGCGATGACGTGCAGGTAGACCGCGTCGTCATCGGCGACGCCGGTCATGTTGGAAATGTGGTCGAAGGCGGGCTCGATCTCGGATTGCAGTTGCGCCAGCGTAGCCTGCGACGCGCCGTGGTGCGTGATACGCACATCCCGCGCCGGCAACCCCGCGCACATCAGCCCCAGCAGCAGGCCCAGGACCCAGCGCATCAGCGCCCTTCCAGTGTGCCCCGGACCGCCCAGATGTTGACCTGCCTGATGTCGGATTCGTCCACGCCCTGCGCGCCAATTGTCGCGGGACCCGGCGAATCGTCCGGCAGCACGCACAGCATCAGAAACTCGCGATCTTCGGGCAGCAGGCCGCTGTTCCACAGCAGTTGCTCCATCTCGCCCAGCGTCATCGAGCGCGCGACGCGGTCGTCCGGGTCAATGTCGAGCATGCGCACGAGCGTGCGGAAGGCGTGGCGTGAGTCGAGATCGTCTTCGAGCTTCCCGGCCAGGTCCAGCGTCATCGCGTCCAGGCCTTCGCTTTCACTGAAGGTAAACGGCGCGTCCGGCTCAAGCTGCGCGGCGTAGAACCAGCGACAGCGCTGGCCCCGGGGCCCGCCCCCGCCGACCAGCAACAGGCATCCATGCAGCGTGTGGCCGCTCTGGTTGGTGACGCGCCACGCGCCCTCAAGCGTCTCGACGTTCAGGCTGCGCTCTCGGGTTTCGCCGCGCTGGCGGTGCATGAAGAAGACGTTCTGCCAGCGGTCCAGCCCCTGCACTTCGGTCTCGACCTCGGTGGCGGTGAAGTGCGACGTGTAGTCAAACACGTCGTCGGCGGCCTGCATGCCGCGCGTCATGTAGCGAAAGCGCGCCGGTGTAAGCAATGATTCGCGCGGGTGCTTGTAGCGCAGCGCGTCGTCATCCACCGCGTAGCTGCACCCCATCGTGAACACCGCGCTGCGCCCGGTGGCGTTGTCGGTCACCACGATGCGCGCAGCCTGCACCCGATCACCGGCACGCTTGTAAAGCTCGCCGAAGCTGAACACCAGCCCGACGCTCACCAGCGCCGCCAGCACCAGCGCAGCTGGATACATCTCGGGGCGCTTGATGCGCCGCGCCAGCAGGAACATGCCGACGCCCGCGATGCTGACGTAGGCCAGCAGCAGCAACACCAGCACCTCGCGGCCGGGGATGCGGTTGGCGGCGATGTCCACCTGGCTGCGAACGCTGTCGTCCGCAAGCATGTGAAACGGCGTGCGCCCGACGCGGTCGATCATGCTGCCCATGGCAAGCTGGATCAGGTTGACGCCGGCTACGGTCGGGTTTTGCTCCTGTTGAAACGGGTAGTCGCCGAGGTTGACGTGCATCAGCACCACGTTGCCCGCGCCGACCGGCGTGTGGCTGACCAGCCCCAGCCCGTTCGGCAGCGCACGCGTGTGTGCAGGGTCGGGCCACCATGCGAACTCGGATTCCGTGGCGGGCACGACCGGCGCGCCCGGGCCTTCGATTGGTTTGTCCTCGCGAATTTCCGGCACGGCCTCGCTCGGCCGTCGGGGCTCCACGATCCCTTCGTCGGGCGGGACGAACCCGCCGGCTTGCAGGGCCTTCAGCAGGTCCGGGAACTCTTTCAGCGGGCGCTTTTGCGGGGAGGTGGTTGACGACACGCGCAGCAGGGTCCCCGCCGGCGTCTCCGGGTTGAAGCTGGCGTTGCTGCGCGGCGAAATCAGCAGCGTGCCGCCCATCGTGACGTAGTCCACCAGCGCGCGCGCCTGCGCCCGCGAGAT
>CAZNBU010000006.1:0-19465 GCA_964571035.1 uncultured Planctomycetaceae bacterium
CCGAGGTTGCCGATCTTCCGCTTGGTTGGTGCGCCTATCGCGAGTTCATCGGTGGCCCATGGACGCGGGAGCCGCGACCGCCGGATGAGGAGTAATCCGAACTGCTCGTCGCGTCGACTTCGCCGCGACCCCCGGCCTTCCGGCCGGGGCTTTTGCTACTTGCTCAGCGTCGTGTACTCGGGGATCTCGCTTAGGTCTATGTTGGCGGCTTTGGCGGCTTCTTTCACCGCGCCGGTGAACATGGCGTCTTCTTGCAGGTCCACCTGGTTCAGGTCGGCGCCTTGCGCCAGCAGGCGTTCGCGCACTTCTCGACGCACGAGGTAGCGCAGGTCTTCGCGCGAAAGTTGCAGCTTGAGCTGGTTGTGCAGCGCCTCGATGCCGGGCCACGCGGTCGGGTTGCGCCCGTCGGCGCGCGCGAGTTGCAGCAGCGTCGGCTTCTCTGTTTCCTTCATGACGGTTTCGAGGTAGGTGCGGAAGACGCCGGATTCCGTCGCCTGCTCGAACTGGTCGTAAATCCAACCCTCGAACAGCCGCGGCGTCAGTTCCGTATCCGGGTCCACGCCGCGGTCGTACCACTCCACGCCGCTCACCGGGCCGTAGTAGCGCGCCACCGTCAGCAGCAACGCGGCTTTGCGCCCGTCGTCTTCGAGGTCGCGCGCGTCCAGCGGGATCAGCTCCTGCACGATCGCGCGGCCGAAGCTCTTCATGCCGGCAACCTTCGCGCGCTTGTGTTCACGCAGCGCGCCCGCCAGCACTTCGCCCGCGTCGGCTGTGCCGCCGTTGATCAGCGCAACCAGCGGCGTCTTGGTGTCGCCGCCCTCGGTGCTGACCTTGTACTCGGTGCGCGGCGCAAGCTCGACGCTGCGCCCGAAGCTGTACGTCACCAGCGCGTCCTTGGGCAGGAACATGCCAGCCACCTGCGTCGCGGCTTCCACGCTGCCGCCCGCGCAGTTGCGCAGGTCCAGGATGATGGCCTTGACCTCGCGCTCGCGCAGCCTGGCCAGCGCGTCTTTCACCTGCGCCGGCGCCGCGGCGTTGAGCTCCACGATGTGCAGCATGCCGATGTTGCCCGGCAGGAACTCAGCCGCCACCGGGTCCACCTCAAACTGCGAGTGCGTGACGTGCACCCAGCGCGAGAGCAGCCACCCGTCGCGGAAGATGTTCAAACCAAGCGTTGTGCCGACCGCGCCCTGGAACTGCGTGATGGCTTCATCCAGCGGCAGAAGCTGGAACGGCTGTTTTTCGTCCGGCAGCTCGCTTGAGTCGGTGCGCAGCTTATGCACCTCGGCGGGCGTGACGCCGCGCAGCACGCGATAGATGCGGTCGCCGGGGCGGATGCCCGCTTCTTCGGCGGGGCTGTTCGGCTTGACGCTCAGCACGCGTGTCAGCCGCACCTCGCGGTTGGCCTGCATCTTTGCGCTGCCCAACATGAGGCCGAGCGTGGGCACGGCGAAGCGGCGAATCTCGCCCGCGTCGCGAAGCTGGTTGTCTTCCAGCAGACAGGTGTACGGGTCCAGCGACTCCAGCATCCCGCTGGCGGCGGCGTACATCAGCGTGCGGCCGGCTACGGCGTCGGGGTAGATGTAGCGCTCCTTGATCATCCGCTCGACGTTGCCGAGCAGCTTGGTGTCCACCGGCTCAGGCTTTTTCTCGCCGGGGATGCCGTGCTCCAGCAGCTTGTCGAAGCGCTTGACGGCTTCGAAGTAATCCAGCGAGCGCTTGGCGACGCGCCCGCGCAGTGTCGGCTCATCGGCCAGCCGCTCCAGGATCGGGCGCGAGTCCGCGGTAAGCTGATTGATCTCGCCGAGCGCCAGCGCCGCCATGATGCGGAAGCTGTCGTTGTCGCTCTTGATCATCTCATTGAGCACGGCGGTGGCGGCGGTGTCCTTGTTGCTGCGCCACAGCGCGACTGCGAGCGGCACGCGCACCTCCGGCTCGAAGACCTGCTCTTTCAGCGCCTTGCGCAGCAGCTCCAGGTGGCGCTCGCTGGCGACGGCGCCGAGCACTTCTGCGGCCGCGGCGCGATGTTCGATCTCGCCTTCGCCGGTGACCATGCCCAGCAGGCCTTTGACGCCGAAGTCCCATCCGCCGTTTTCGAGGCTGCCCAGCGTCCAGGCCGCGCGGTACCCGGCGATGCGCGGGATCGGCGGCAGGGCGGGCACCATGCCTTGCAGGTCTTTGGCGATCGACTTGCCGAGGTCTTCAATGCTCTCGACGATGCGGAACGACTCGGGCAGCGTCTTGGCCTTCTCAAGCCGCTGCACGAGCGCGTTGAGTTCTGCAGCCAGCGCCTCGCGGGAGGCCTTGTTGGCGGCTTCGGCGTCGTCGCCTGACTTCTGGACCAGCACGGCTTCAAGGTGGTCGCGCGGGGCGGCGGGCGGTGCTTCGGGCGGCGGGGCCTCGTTCTTGGAGCACGCGATGAGGCAGACGGCCAAAAGTGCCAACAGGCATTTATTCATGTTGTCCCTCAACCGGCAGTTTATCAGACCGGCGCTGAGCTTATACGGTGGACGAACGCGTCAACAGGCAGCATTTCGGGGTAGATGGCGGTTTGGGTGTTTGGCCCTGCCTGACAACTGAAACCCTCTGGAATCCGGAGTTAACTACGGTGGTGTTATGCTGTGAGAGGTGCGGCGATGGATGCCCCGGCTACACGACAACTCGACCTGCAAGTGGACGGCATGACCTGCGCCCACTGCGCGCACGCCGTGGAGAAATCCCTGCGCGGGGTCAGCGGCATCACGTCGGCCACAGCCAACTACGCCGACGGGTCGGTGCAGGTTGAGTACTCAGGCAAGACGCCCGCGCATGCCGACATGGAGCCCGCGGTCACCCGCGCCGGGTACAAGCTGATTGAGCAGGCGGCAGAGGAGCGCGACCCCGCCGAAGTCGCCACGCGGGAGCAGCGCCGCAACCTGCTGCTGCTGGTGCTGGGTGTGGTGCTGGTCACGCCGGTGCTGGTGACGCACTTTGCTGGGCTGCACGGCGTAGTGTGGGACTGGATCAACGTTGCGCTGGCGGTCGCGATCCAGGCGACCGTGGGGCTGGATTTTTACCGCGGCGCGATCGCCGGCATCCGCACGCGCAACCTGGGCATGGATGTACTGGTCAGCATCGGGATGGCTTCGGGCCTGTTGTACGGCATCGGCATTGTGGCGTTCGACCTGGCGCTGCCGACCGGGCTCGACAAGCACGTCTACTTCGAAGCCGCCACGCTGCTGGTCGTCTTCCTGCGGCTGGGCAAGTACGTGGAAGCGCGCGCCCGCGGCACCGCGCTGACCGCGCTGCGCAGCCTGCTGGAACTCGCGCCGGAGAAAGCCCGCGTGCGGCGCAACGGTGAGGTGGTCGAAGTGCCTGCCCGTGAAGTGAAGCGCGGCGAAGTCTGCCTGGTGAGCCCGGGCGGGCGCATCCCCGTGGACGGGGAAGTCGTCGGGGGCGAAAGCGATGTGGACGAGGCCATGCTGACCGGCGAGCCGGTGCCCGTCGCGCGCCGCCACGGCGACGTCGTGCGCGCCGGCACGATCGCCACCAACGGCTCGCTGGAGGTGAAGGCGACCGCGGTCGGCAGCGGGACCGCGCTGGCGCACATTGTAAGGCTGGTCGAGCAGGCGCAGCGCACGAAGGCGCCGATCCAGCGCTTTGCGGACCGCGTGAGCAACTGGTTCGTGCCGGTGGTGGTCGGCATTGCGGTGGTGGCCTTCGGCGCGTGGATGCTTACGGGCGCCGAGTTCAGCCGCGCCATGACCCACGCGATCGCGGTGCTGGTGATCGCCTGCCCGTGTGCGCTGGGGATTGCCGTGCCGGCTGCGGTAATGATCGGCAGCGGCGCGGCGCTGAGGCGCAACGTGCTGGTGAAAAACGGAGCGGTGCTGGAGCGCATCTCCAAGGCCAAAGTGTTCGCTTTCGACAAGACCGGCACACTGACGGTAGGCAAGCCGACAGTGCAAGCCATCGAGTACGCGGAAGGCATAGATAAGGAAGAAGCAGCAACCGCGCTGGCGGTCGTGGCGCACTCATCGACCCACCCCTTCACACGCGCAGTTGCGGAGTGGGTGGATTCCCGGAATGGACCCAATCCAGAATCCACCCTTCGAGAACCTCAGGGTGGCGTGAGGCCCTCGAACGCCAAAATCCAAAATCCAAAATCGAAGGAGTTTGCGGGCCGAGGCCTCGTCGTAGAAGGCAACGAGCGCAAGTACGTTTTCGGCACGCCCGAATTGCTTCAAGACAACGGCGTCGAGACGCCATCCGCCCTGGCCGACGCGGCACAGGCGCTGCGTGACCAGGGCCAGTCGGTCTCGCTGCTGGGCGCGGATGGGCGTGCGATTCTCGCGGTCGGATTGGCGGACGAAGTTCGCGAAGACGCCAAGGCCATGCTGGCGGAGCTGCGGGCCTCCGGCGCGCGCACGGTGCTGATCACCGGCGACCACAAGGCGGCGGCTGAGCGTGTGGCGGCCGCGCTCGGCATCGACGAAGTTCACGCGGGCGTATCGCCTGAAGGCAAGCTGCAGCACATCGACGAGCTCAAGCGGCACGGCATGGTGGCGATGGTGGGCGACGGCATCAACGACGCGCCTGCGCTGGCCCGCGCGGACATCGGCGTGGCGGTCGGCGGCGGCAGCGACGTCGCCAAGGAAACCGGCGACCTGGTGCTGATGAGCGGCAACCTTTCGGACCTGTCGCTCGCCATCGACCTCGGCCGCCGCAGCCTGCGCGCGATCCGGCAGAACCTGTTTTTCAGTCTCGTCTACAACGCGGTAGGCATCCCGCTGGCGGCGGGCGCGCTGGTGTGGGCTGGTGTGTTCTTGCCGCCAAGCTACGCCGCGCTCGCCATGGTGTTCAGCGATCTCAGCGTAGCCGGCAACTCAGCCAGGCTCGCGGCTGAATTGCGCCGCGCACGGCGAAATGACTGACGCGAAGACGCGAAGTTCACGCGAAGACGCGGAGAACTGCAAAAGCAACGACGAAAACACGAAAGCACGAGAACAACTCTTGGTTTGGTGCTTTCGTGTTTTTGTGGCTCCAGTAGTTGCCTTTCTTCGCGCCCTTCGCGTGAACTTCGCGTCTTCGCGCAAAAGCAGTTGCCGTTCAGTCGGGCTTTCGCAGGCGGCGGCCGAATACTTTGGCGATCTTGGCCCTTGTCAGCTTGCGCTTGATCTTGAGCAGCAGTGGCTGATCGCCGCACGCCTTCAAGGCTTCTTCCCATGCCGCCTGCGCGTCCTTCACCCGGCCAAGCCACAGCAGGTGCTTGATGTGTTCGTCGTAGATGCGCGCGCGCAGCAGCTTCGTTGATTCCAGGTTAAAGCGCGCGTGCCGGCCGTGGTTTGCGATCAACTGATCCAGCAGTTCCAGTTTGCGGCGGTCGCGCTTGAGGTCGCCTTCCAACCCGGCTTCGCGGCTTATGCTGGATTCGACGGTGTGAATCACCGTCAGCACCTCGTTGACCGCAACAAACGGGAACTCCAGCGCGATGCGCAGGTGCCACTCGGTGTCCTGCCAGTTGCGCGCGTCGCACATGCCGCCGACTTTGGCGTACGCCGCCCGCGTGATCATGAACGTCTGCAAGTGCGCGCGAGTTTCGCCGCTGCACAACGTATCGAACGTCCAACCGTCTTTCATGTGCTCCGGCTTCGGCTTGGGCCGGTCGCGCTCGCCGTCGTGCACGTACAGGCCAAAGCTTGCGCCCGCTTGCGGCTGCGCCTGCATCGCCGCGACCTGTATCGATGTCTTCTCCGGCACCCACTCGTCGTCGTCGTCCAGAAACGCGAGGTAGTCGCCGGTCGCGCGCTGCATCCCGGCGTTGCGGGCTGGGCCCGCGCCGCCGTTGGGCACGGTGGCCCACTGGTAAGTGACGTCGGCGGCTTTCGCGCGTGCTTCAAACGATCGCAGCACTTGCGGCGTTTCGTCGCCGCTGCCGTCGTCGATCACGATCAGCTCCAGCGGCCGCCAGGTCTGCGCCAGCACGCTGTTGACCGAGCGCTCGATTTCGCGCGGGCGCCGGTAGGTCGGGATGATCGCGCTGACCAGCGTCATGTGGTCTCCAACATGTCGCGCAGCCCCTGCTCGAGCGATACCTGTGCGCTCCATCCGAGCGTCTCACGTGCCAGTGCAACGTCGGCCCAGGAGTCGCGGATGTCGCCCTCGCGCGCGGCGGTGTGTTGCAGCACCGGCGTGCGGCCCAGCACGCGGCCTAGCGTCTCCGCCAGCTCGATCATCGTGACCGCGCGCCCGGTGCCGATGTTGATCGGGTTGCCTTGCAGCCGCGCGGGGTGGCGCAGCACCGCGATGTTGGCGCGAACGATGTCGGAGACGTGCACGAAGTCCCGCTTCTGGGCGCCGTCGCCGTGGATGCTCAGCGGCGCGCCGCGTCGCAGGCGGTCGGCGAACACCGTGATCACGCCCGCGTACGGCGAGCCAGCCGTCTGCCGCGCGCCGTACACGTTGAAGTAGCGCAGTGTCGCGCCGTCGAGGCCGCTGTCGCGCAGGGCGGCCTCCGCGTCGCGCTTGGCTTCGCCGTAGGGGCTGAGGGGGCGCAGCGGCGCGTCCTCAGGCACGGGGCACGGGGCGTCGCCGTACACAGCCGCGGTGCCGGCAAGCACGAACCGCGCAACGCCGGCGTTACGGGCGACTTCAATCAAGCGGCGGGTGGTATCCAGCGTGTCCCGGCGGGAGGCGTCGGGATCGGCAAAGCTGGCGGGCACACTGACACGCGCGGCGTGGTGCAGCACGGCATGAACGCCGTCGCAAACGCGGGCGCATTCGGCGGCGCTGGTCAGCTCCGCCTGCACGAATTCAAACTCCGGGTGTTCTCCCGCTGCGGCGAGGTTAGCGGCGTCGCCGGAAGACAGGTTGTCGGCCCCGCGCACCCGGTACCCACCCGCCAGCAGCCCATCACAAAGGTGGCTGCCAATAAACCCGGCTGCGCCGGTGACGAGGATCAGCGGGGAGTCGCTCACGACCGAAGTAAAGCAGGCGTCTGTGGGGCGGTCCAGACAGGCCAACTGGACGCGGCGCGGCAGGCACGACTAAACTCCGGCAACGGAGCCTTCGTGTCCAACGCGCTTGTCTCGGTCATCATTCCAACGTTCAACCGCGCGGGGCGGCTGCATGTTTCGGTTGAGTCAGTAATCGCGCAGACCTACCGGCCGATTGAGCTGGTGGTGATCGACGACGGCGGCAGCGACGACACGCCCAATGTGTTTCCTGCGCTTGAACAGAAGGCCCGCGAAGCCGGGCTGAAGACCGTCTTTGAGCGCAAGGACAACGGCGGTTGCGCCAGCGCCCGCAACCTGGCACTGGATCGCGCGAGCGGCGAACTGATCGCGTTTCTCGACGACGACGACCGCTGGATGCCCAACAAGCTGGCCAAGCAGGTCCAGCGCATGCAGGAGACCGGCGCCGACGCCTGCTGCTGCCAGACGCGCAAGCTGATCCAGCGCGGCGAGATCATTCAGCCGCCCACCCCCGCCCGCCTTGTGCAGGGGCGCGAGCCGGGCCGCTACATTGACGGGCGCAGCGACGCGCACCTGATCACCATCGTGTTGAGCAAGGCCCTGCTGCCCAAGGTCGGCACCTTCGACACCAACCTGCGCGTCAGCAGCGACACCGAGTGGATCGCGCGCCTGGTACACGTCGCGGAGTTCTGCGCGGTGCCGGAAGTGCTGGCGGTGTACGAGTGGAATCCGCAGGCCCTAAGCCGTATCGACGACCTGCAAGCCGAGCTGAAGCGCGACGAAGTGCGCCTGCGGCAGTTGCGGCTGATCCGCGAGCGCTGCTCCAAACTGCCCGGATGGGACGGAGCCGCATGGAAGCGCCGCGCAGCCAGGCAGTACGACGAAGTCGTCAAGCACCGCCTGTATGTCAACGACGTCGCCGGCGCGCGCGCCATGTATGAGGAAGGGATGGAGCTGTCAGGCGGGCTCGACCCGCTGCCACGCGTGAAACGCAAGCTGCTGAAAGCCCGCCTGCTCGGCCCATTCGGGTGGCGTTTAAAGCATCCCAAGCTGAAGGACGCGTGATGGACGTCGCCGAGAAGCAGCCCGGAATGCTGCAAGCCTGGCGCGCCTGGGCCGGCGGGTCCGTGCGTTCGCGTGGGTTCCGGGTGGTGATGCGCTCGTGGTTCGCGCAGCTTGGGTTGATGGCGGTCGTGTTCGGCGTGATGCGCCTGCTGTTCGAAACGCTGATGCGCCAGCGCGAGGACATCTACTTCAACGCCTTCCTCGGCGTAGGGTTCGCGTCGCGCGGGTTCGCCAGCCTGCTGGTGGCGTTGCTGTTTGCCTGGGTGTTCCTGAACCAGCGCCGGGTGAACTGGCGGCGGCTGGGGCGCGTGTCGCGGATCGTGCTGTCGATCATCATGCTGACGGCGACGTGGTGTATCATCGGCGTCAGCTTCAATTACTACACCGGCCACGCCTACTTTGCCGACCGCGTGCTGATCGTGCTGCTGCTGGGGGCCGCGCTGTGGCGACCCGCCTTTGCCGCGCCGCTGCTGGCCTACCTCGTAATCTTTCTAGGGCAGCACCACGCCGGCGCGGGCGACTGGGAGCTGACCGACAAGTTCCCGATCATCGACGCCCTGTCCGCCTTCGTCGCCTGGATGGTTCTGCGCACCTTGCTGCCGCTGCGGGTGCGCACCCTGTTCTGGTTTCTGTTGGCGTTGCAGGCGATCAACTACCTCGCGCCCGGCATCGCCAAGCTGACGCTCGATGACAGCTTCAACCCGCTGGGGTGGTACACCGAAAACCCGCTGCACGTGCTGCCCGTGACGGCCTGGCTTCACGGGTGGCTGCCCGTGCTTGGCCCGGAAGACGCGGTCGCATTAGCCACGGTGTCGCGCTACGCGGACATCCCGATGGCGGTGTTTACCATGATTGTAGAAGTCGGCGCGCCGCTGCTGGTGCTGTCGCGGCGCACGGCAATCCTGTGGCTTGGCGGCGCCGTGCTGCTGCACTTCGGCATCTTCGGCATGACCGGCATTCTGTTCTGGATCTGGGCGGTGCTCGATCTCGCGCTGCGCTACTGGCTGCAACGCAGGTGGCGCCGCGCGCCGCGCACCAAAGAGCGGGCCATTGCGATGCTGGTGGTGATCGCGGCGTTTCCGCTGTTTGCAAAGCCGAAGTACCTCGGGTGGATCGACACGCCGGTCAACGAGCAATACTTCATTGAGGTAGAAACCGACGACGGCGTCTTCCGCGTCGATCAAGCCGACTTTTCCCCCTTCGACGTGACGTTTGAGCAAGGGGCACTGCACTACGTGAACCGCGGCCGCGTCGTGACTTACAGTTGGGATGCGGGTTTGAACTACGACCTCGGCATCAAGCTGGGCAATGCGAAGACACCCGAGGAGGTTCGAAAGATCATTGCCGAGCAAGGCGTCGAGCGCGCGAACGAAAAGCGCGCCACTGAGCTGGATGAGTTCCTGCTCAAGTTCTTCCGCAACGCCAACGACCACGGCGACATGCGCTGGGTCAGCGACTGGGGCCCGCCCACGCACATGCAGGTGCGCAGCGGCGAGCCGAAGTTTGAGTTCAACACTCGCGTGCGCCGCGTGCACGTGCGGTTCATTCGCAGCTTCTTTGACGGCGAGACCATCCACACCCTGGATGACGAAGTCGTGCGCACCGTCATTGTGCCGTAGACCGTTGCGGCGGCGCGGCCTATCCTTCCGCCATGCCGAGGCTGCTGGTGCTGGCTGGCGAGTTTCCCGTCCCCTCTGAAACGTTCGTGGTGGGGCACGTGCGCGGCATGCTCTCGCGCGGGTGGGAGGTCGCCGTCTGCGCCTACAAGATCCACTCCGAGGCGCTGCAACGCGAGTTTGAACACCCGTTGCAGACCTTTGAGCTTGAAGGCGCAGCCGACAAGTACCTGCAACGCGGCCGCATTTCGCGCTGGATTGCGCTCAGGCGAACTTTAGGCGGCGACTACTCCGGCCTGTTCCCAGCCACGGCCGGCAAGAAGATGCCCGCGCGCGCGGCGGCGTTTCTGGAGGTCGCGCGGGAGTGGAAGCCGGACGCGATCCACGCGCACTTCGGGCCGCTGGGGCTGGTGGCTTCGCCGGCTGCAAAGCTGCTGGATGTGCCGCTGCTGATCAACTACCGCGGGTACGACTTCCTGAACTATGCGCCGGGCACGCGCTGGCAGGCCTACGCGCACTTTCCGGAGAACGCGGTGGCTGTGGCGCACACGAAGTTCTGCGGCGACATCCTGCGCGAGAACCTGAAGATCCGCGTTGAGCACGTGCGCCGCGGCGTCAACCGGGAACGCTTTCAGCCCCCGAAGCGCCGGGAAGCCTGGGGCGACACGGGCAAGCTGCTGGTCGTCGGCCGCCTGCTGTTCAACAAGGGGCATCACATCGCGGTGGACGCGCTGGCGCTGCTGCGGCGCATGAAGCCCGAAACACGCTTCGAGCTTACGCTGGCGGGCGGCGGCGACATGGAAGAGGCGCTGGGCACCCGCGCCGAGGCACACGGCGTGCAGATTCGCACGACCGGCGCGCTTACGCACACCGAGGTCGCGCGCGAGATGCAGCAAGCCGACATCCTGCTGATCCCGTCCATGCCGCGCGCAAACGGCTGGGTCGAGAACTTCTGCACCGTCGCCAGCGAAGGCCTCGCCAGCGGGCTCGCGGTGGTCGCGGCAAACAACGGCGGCATCCCGGAAGCCGTGGAGGGCGCGGGGGTGCTGGTGCCAGCCGGCAGCGCGTTCGAGCTCGCGCGCGGTATCGTGCATGCGATGGACGAACACACACCCGCGGAGTGGGCCAAGCTCGCCCTGCAGAAGGCGGGCGATTACAAAGACGATTGGATGCTCGACGACTACGACCGCGTGACACGCCAGGCGATGGAGCACCAGCATGCTTGAAGGAGTACTCGCGCGCATGATGGACGCGGCGCTGCCGTTTGTGGCGGGGCGCAAGCTCGTTGTTGTCGAGGAGGTGGTCGCCGACGTGTTTGCCGCGTGGGCCGACGAGTCGGCCGAGCGTTGCGCAGCAGTCGTCAGCGCAGCTACGCCCGACGACCTGCGCCTCAAGCTGGACGGCGTTGATCTGCCACGCGGCACGATTGTCGTGATCGTGCAGGCGGCTTCGACCGAGCCGGTGGTGCCGCCCGCGTGGAAGATTATCGACGTGCAGTACACGTTCCCGGATACCGACGGCATCGCGAACCCGCGCGCCGAGCCGACGCTGCCGCCAGACGAGCGCTGGCCGGCATCGCGCAACGCGGGCAACGTCTGGCTTGACGTCGAGAAGCCCGATAAGCACCTGGCGTGCCTTGTGATCGCGCAGGTTGGGGGTTAGGGGCTCGCTGGGGACTGTCCCGGAAGTTCGGGACTGTTCCCGCATCTGGTTGCAAGAGTGCAGGTCGCGTATCTGGGGTTGGTTCGAGGGGCGGGGACAGTCCCCTGAAGCTATGTGCGGAATCGTAGGCGAAATCCGGTTTGACGGTGCACCCGTGGATCGGGCCGCGATCCAGCGCATGGCGGATGCCATCGCGCACCGCGGCCCCGACGGCGAAGGCGTGCTGGCGAAGGGCAACGTCGGGTTGGGCCACCGCCGGCTTGCGATCATCGACCTGACTACCGGCGATCAGCCGATGAGCACGCCCGACGGCAACGTCGCGATTGTCTTCAATGGCGAGATCTACAACTACCGCGAACTGCGCGCCGAGCTTGAGCAACAGGGCGCGCAGTTTCGTACGCAAAGCGACACCGAGGTGCTGCTGCAAGGGTGGCGCGTGTGGGGCCGCGAGATGCTGACCCGCCTGCGCGGCATGTTCGCCTTTTGCATCGTGGATTTCACGCACCGCCGCTGGATGGTCGCGCGCGACCACTTCGGCATCAAGCCGCTTTGGTTTCGCTGGACGCTGACGCACTTTCGGTTCGCCTCTGAGTTGCACGCGCTGCGCGAGCCGGGCGACAGGGGCCGGCTGGAAGCCGTCGAGTGGTTCCTGCGCTACCAGTACATCCCGGGCCCGCACAGCATCTACAAGGATGTCGTCAAGCTCCAGCCTGCGGAGTACATCGTCGGTGACTTCGACGGCCGCATGATCGACTCCGGCCGCCACTGGTCGCAGCGCTTTCACGAAGAAGCGGGCGTTCCAGAGTCAGAGTGGCTGGAACGCTTTGACGCCGCGCTCAAGGATTCCGTGCGCGCGCATCTGGTCGCCGACGTGCCGGTGGGCGTGCTGCTGTCGGGCGGCATCGACTCAACGCTGATCGCGTGCCAGGCCGCGGGCGTGTCTGCCGAGCAATTGCGCGCGTTCACGATCGACTTCGACGTGCCGGGCTTCGGCGAGCTTGAGTACGCAACCAAAGCGGCAGAGACCTGCGGGCTGCAACTTCACACAGCCACTGTCAGCGACGATTTCTGGGACGAGCTGCCGGAGCTGGTGCGCCACTACGGCGAGCCGTTTGGCGACAACTCGGCGGTTCCGACGTGGCAATTGGCAAAGCTCGCGCGGCAGCACGTGCCGGTGGTGCTGGCAGGGGACGGCGGCGACGAAGCCTTTGCCGGGTATCGCTCGTACAAGCGCTGGCTGCGCAAGCCGGACGTGGGCGAGCGCATGGAGACGCTGCGCGCGCGCCCGCGTGTCGAGACGGCTGTGTCGGTCGCGTGGGCGCTGGCTGCGCGCGCCGGGATGCGCACCAATCGCGCCGCCGAGTGGGAGCGCAACATCGCGTATGTAAGCGAGCAGGACCGCCGCGCGCTGTGGAAGCAGCCGTTTCACACGCTGCTGGATACCCGGTGCAGCTCGTTCAAGGTTGCAGCCCGCGACGACCCGCCTGAGGGTGCAGTCTCGTGGGCGCAGCACATGGACTTCCGCACGTACCTGCCGGGCGCGATCCTGGTGAAGTCGGACATCGCGTCGATGTTTCATGGGCTTGAGATCCGCACGCCATTCCTGGACGTCGAGCTGATCAAGCTTGCATGCGCGCTGCCTGAGTCCATGCGCTGCCGCGTCGAGAACAAGCACGTGACGCTGAAGTATCTGCTCAAGCAATCGCTGCGCGCGCGCTTCGGCAATGACTTCGTGGATCGCCCAAAGAAAGGCTTCGGCGGCCCGCGCGAGTACTGGTTCTACGACGGCCGCCCCGGGCGCGCGTTCCTGCGCGACGTGGTCAACGACCCCGCATCCGGCCTGGGCGACTGGTTCGACGTGGCGCAGATCAACCGCTGGATCGACGCGCACTCACCTGAGCGCAACCACTCGCCCGCCCTGTGGCTGCTGCTGGTGCTGGGCCTGTGGCGGCGCGCCAACCCCGACGTGTCGTTCTGACGCTGTCACTGGCCCTATGCGGAACCAGCGAGGCAAGGGCGCTCGCTTACGCTTCGCGTTCAGATTGCTTGACACCCACCCGCCTGCCGACGATTCTGGCGCCATGAGCAAGCTCACCCGATGGCTGCGCGGCGAGAAACAGAAGGCCCCCAAGGCCGACAAGTTCCCCATCGGGTACTCCGACGAAGACAAGGCGATCTACACCGAGGCCAAGCCGTTCACCATGACGGACAAGGACAAGGTGCTGTCGCTGATTCACGCGGTGCGCTACGTGACGCGCGCGGGCATCCCAGGCGACATCGTTGAGTGCGGGGTGTGGAAGGGCGGCAGCATGATGGCGGTCGCGCGCACGCTGCTGAACCTTGGCGTCACCGACCGCGAGCTGCGGCTGTTCGATACGTTTGAGGGCATGTCCACGCCGACCGAGCACGACGTCAACCACAAGGGGTACGACGCGCGCGAAGTGTTCGATGAAACGAAGTTTGCGGACCGCGAGGGCTCCGACTGGTGCTACGCCGGGCTTGAAGAAGTGCAGCGCAATGTAGGCGGGACGGGCTACCCCGCCGAGCGCATTCATTACACCAAGGGCAAGGTCGAAGACACGCTGCCCGCCGCCGCGCCCGACAAGATCGCGCTGCTGCGGCTGGATACCGACTGGTACGAGTCCACGCTGCACGAGATGCGCACGCTGTACCCGCGGCTGGCCCCGGGCGGCGTGCTGCTGGTGGACGACTACTTCACCTGGCGCGGCTCGAAGCAGGCAGTGGATGAGTACCTTGCCGCCGAGGGCGTGCGGCTGTTCCTGAACCCGCTGTCCAGCGGCGCGGTCGGGGTGAAGGACGCCGGCGGTTAGCGGGTTGCGCTTCAAACTTTCTCCCGGGTTCGCTTGATGCTCATCATCTACCGCTATCGTGTGCCGTTCCCGAACCCGAAGGCGCACAGCATTCAGATCGCGCACACGATTCACGCGCTGGCGCGGGCCGGCGCGGAAGTCTGGTTCTATCCCGGCGAGTACACGCTACCGACGCCGGAGCAGTGCCTTGCCGAGTATGGGCTCACGCCGCACGAGAACCTGCATCTACGCCTGCACCCGCAGTGGACACGGCGCGCGCGGCAGTGGAAGGGCAAGCTGATCGGGGTGTGGGAGCGCCATCGCTTCGGCCGGGTGCGTCGCCGGCGCCCCGTTTTCTATCTGCGCGACGGCGAAGACAGCTTTGAATATGCGCAGCGGCTGGCACTCTTGAAGCAGCGCTGGAACGCGCGCGTGATCATCGAGCCGCACCGCGTCCACAAACTGGAACTGGAAGAGTACTCGCGCCACGACGCGCCCGAGCATGAACGCGCGCAGGTCGGCAACCGGCTTCGCAGGCTGGCAGAGCAGGAGGGCCCCGCGCTGCGGGCAGCCGACGCGCTCACACCGATCAGCGCGACACTGGCGCAGGCGCTGCGCGAAGCCTGGGGCGACCTGCCGCCCATGCACGTGGTGCCCAGCGGCGCCGCACCGGGCGGCGAGGACGTGCCGCTTTCGCAACGCGGCGGCATCGTGTACGCGGGCCAGCTCTACGCGTGGAAAGGCGTGCCCAACCTGATCGAAGCCATGAAGCACCTGCCGGGCGAGAAGCTCACGCTCGTCGGCGGCAACAAGGAGGACGACCTGGCACAGGCGCGCGAAGCGGCGAGCGCGCACGGCGTGCTGGACCGCATCACATTCACCGGCCACGTCGCGCATGGCGAAGTGCAGCATTATGTGCGCAGCGCTCGCTGTGCGGTGATCCCGCTCGGCGACGACCTGCTCGCGCGCCGCTTTACATCGCCAATTAAAGTCTTCGAGTACATGGCCGCTGGCACGCCGATCGTAGCCAGCGACCTGCCCACAACACGCGAAGTCCTGCAGCATGACCAGACGGGTTTGCTCGCGCCGCCGGGCGACGCGCAGGCGCTCGCAGCGCAAATCCGCCGCGTGATGCAGGACGACGAGTTGGCGCAGCGCCTGCGCAGCGCAGCCGCCGCGCAACTGCACAAGTACACATGGGATGCGCGCGCGCGCAGCATCATCGAGCTTGCGAAGGGCCTGACCCGCGGAGGCCCGGCATGAACGGCAAGATGCGCCGACTGCTCCGCGCGACCCGGCTCAGCGGCCCGGTGCGCGCGTTTTCCAGCCACTTCAGCCGCACCGGCATGGACCGCTGGCTTGCCGACGTCACGCGCCGCCTTCGCGACGAGGTGGGCAGCGCAAGCGTGCTCAACGTCGGCGCCGGCGGCGAGCTGGGCGGGCTAATCCAGGGGCTGCCGGGCGCCAACGTGATCAGCGTGGACATGGACTCCCGGCGCAAACCCACGCTGGTCGCTGACGCGTGCCGCCTGCCGTTTCCGGACAACACCTTCGACGCGGCCTTCGCGCTGGAGGTGCTGGAGCACATCCCGACACCCGAGATCGCGGTGCGCGAACTGGCCCGGGTGCTCAAGCCGGGCGGGCGGCTTGTGGTCAGCACGCCGTTCTTCTTCGAGATGCACGAAGAGCCGCACGACTACTACCGCTTCACGCTGCACGGTATGCGCTTTCTGCTGCGGGACATGCGTGACGTGACCATCCAGCCGCGCAACGGGTATTTCAAGGCGTTGCTGGCCCCACTGTTTCGGCTGTGGCGCAGCCCGCATTTCTTCGATGCATGCGTGGGCCTGTACGCGCTGGCGATGGCTTTGCCGATGTACCCGCTGATCTGGGTGATGGAGAAAGCGATCCGCTGGCCCGCAGCCACCACCGGCTACCTCGCGGAGTGCCGCAAGCCCTAGGCGCGGGGCTTGATCGCCGCTACGCCGCCGCCGCCTATGGGCGCGAAGTACAGGTTGATGCCTTGCTCGCGTGTGTACTCGTCCACTGCTTCTCGCGAGCCTTTCCACCAGTGGTAGTCGTCGATGATCAGAACTCCGCCCGGAGACAGCCTTGGGTAGAGGTGGATCATCTCGTGGCGTGTGCCCTCGTACCAGTCCGTGTCTAGGCGCAGCAGCGCGATGGTTTCCGGCGCCGCGCCCGGCAGCGTCTCCTCGACCCGGCCCTTGGCGAAGATCACCTGCTCTGCGGGGTACCCGGTCAGCGCCATGTTGCGCCGCACCTCGTCCAGCGGCGTCGCGCACCAGTCCACGTTGCCGTCGGGCTGCACTTTGGTGGCGTAGCGGTCGAGCGCGGACTCGCCGTACAGGTTGACGTCCCGCTCATCCGGCTTGGCCATGCCTTCGAAGGTGTCGAACAGGTGGATGCGGCGGTCGGTTACCCCTTCCGCTTTCAGCGCCGCCGCCATCACCATCGAGCTGCCGCCGCGCCACACGCCGCATTCAACGAAATCGCCAGGCACGTTGGCGCGCAGCACATAGCGCACAGCCTCGATCAGCGCGAGGATCCGACCGGCGTCGGTTGCGGTGTACGACTTGGCCAGCTCGTAGATGCGTTTCTCGGCGTCGCCGTACCCGGGCGGCAGTTCGGGCTCGGCAGGCGGTGTTGCGATCAACCCTGCTTTGCGCAGGGCGCGTTTGAGGAGATTCACTGGCGTTCAACTTTCTTCGGGGACAGTCCCCTTACTGCCCACTTAACTCGCCCATCTTTACGTCCACTTCGTAGGTCTCGCCGTCGCGCCAGAACTTGAACCTTACGATCTCGTTCTTCTTCTTGTTGGTGTTCAGCCACACCCTGAAGTCCTGCGTCATGGTGCCGGGTGTGGTGACGTTGCCCTGTTTGTCCTTCACCTCGGGCGTGCCGGCGATGATGCCATCGTACGAAAGCAGCACGTCGTTCTTCTTCACGTCCTTATGGTAGGCGTCGAACCACGGGCTTACGTTGCTCACGTACAACCCCTTCTCCACGCGCGTGTCGAGCAGTTTGTCGCCGGTCCAGAACCCGGGGAAAATGCTCTTCACGCCGATCGTGCGCGTGCCCAGATGCCTGGGCGGGCCCTCGGGGTGGTTCAACGCGTAGATCTTCACCTCGTGGTTTTCGCCGTCTTTCACCCAGTCCGGCGGCTTGATCGCGAACCCATGCTCCGGGTTGGGCGCATAGCCGGTGCCGATCATCCACGGCTCGTGGCGGTCAGCCTTCGTCTTCTGCCACAGCTTGCCGTCGATGTAGATTTCGATCTCGCACGGCTCGGTCCCCAGGTCAGGGTCCGCAGCCCAACCGCGCAGCATCTTCTCGTCGGCGTGCCAGTACCCGCCCATGGGGTCGCTGTTTTCCTCCATGCGGTACTGCCGCGGCGAGCCCTGCAATTCAACCTTCGGCCCGTGCGGGTGGTTCAACCCGAAGACGCGCACGGTGTGCGTCTTGCCGTCGAGCAGCACGCCGGGCGTCGTCGTCACGAACCCGTGGTAGGGGTCGGGCGTCTGCTTGCTGTTGCGCAGGCTGTCGTGGCGGCAGTTGGCGCCCACGGTCATCAGCAGCTCGCCGTCCACCCAGATCTCCACGTCGTTGGCGCCTTCGCCCGCGTCCGGGTCCCACGACCACCCGGAGATCACTACCTTATTAATGATGTCAAAGCGTCCGATCGGCGGCTCGTTGGCTTGCCCGCCGCGGGAGTTGACTACTCGGGGGCTGCCTTCGATCTCATGCTCGGTCTTGCCGTCCAGGTCCACCGCAAACACCTGCACCGTGTGGTCCAGCCCGTCATTCAGCGAAGCCGGCCAGTCGGTCTTGAACGCGCTGCTGTCGCCCGGCGTGATGCGGCGCTTTTTCAGCTCTTCGTTCTTCACGTTCGCCTTGATGTCGGCCACCTTCTCGCCGTCGATGCGCACGATCACCTGCACCGGCTCGTTCGGCTGATCGGGGTCCCAGGCGTAGCCGGTGATGCCCTTTTCGGGCGTGGCTTCCTCAAGCTTGCCGCGCGGGTAGTTGCCGATGTTGCGCGTGCGCGGCGACCATTGCAGCTCGGTGCGGCCGTGCTGGTCGAGGCGGAAGGCGAAGGCGCGAATCACGTGCTGCTCGGCATCCTGCAGCTCGTCAGGGTTCGCAACTTCAAAGCGCCAGATCACGCCGACGTTCTTGTTGTCTTCGCGTTTGGCGGCGCGGATTTCGTAGGCCGGCTTGTCGTCCACGCGGATTTCGACGTAGAGCGCGGCGTCCGGCTCCGACTTGTCCTGAACCCAACCGCGGATGAACTTGTCGTCTACGCGCTCCAACCGCCCCGAGACGTTGGGGTTGACCTGCTGGCCTTCGACCGTCTCCACGGGCTCGGGCGGCGCGTCTTCGTCGGCAGCTTCTTCAGTGTCGTCGCCGCTGGCCCCGCTGGCGTCGTCGGCGGATGTAAGCGAGTCACGACTTGCAGAACCGTCTCCGGCCCCGGCGCGGGCGGAGCGATTGGCTGCATCGGCGTCGTCAAACCCGCGCCTGCCCCGGGCGCTGGCGCGTCCGGCGTCACCGGTCTGGTCGGGGTCAACACGAGCGGACTGGCCCTCGGACCCGTCCCCATCCACAGACTCGTCGCCCGCAAGCGCGGTTGAATCAACCCCGCCGCGGCCCGCGGAGCCCGAAAGCAGCTCCTCAATCCAGGGCAGCAGGGTGCCGCTGCCCGCCACCGCCAACGCCAGCAGGCCGACAGCCAGCAGCAAAAGCGGACCTTTGACACCCCTTGGCATGCAACCTCCGGTTGGCGCACATGTTATTGGACGTTGGATGGCGGGCAAACGATTTGCCATCCGGGCGGGCGTGGGATTCACTTTTCGTGGTATCGGGCCAACAAAGGGTATCTCATGCGATTCTTGCTGATGGCAGGCATAGCGGCGCTGGCGTGCGGGTTGTCGGCGCAGACGTACAACTTCAGCGGCACTGTGGCGGACGACCAGGCGCGCTTCATCCTGCTTGACGTCGATTTCGGCGGCACCGCGCAAACCATCGACATCACCGTGACCGCGCAAGCCACCGGCGGAGCCTCCGGCCTGGATGTGGACCTGATCGACCTGGACGAGCTGTCGCTGAACGGCAGCACCAACGCGATCGAGTCCGACTTCGACGCCGGCACCGGCACGATCACGCTGATGATGACCACGCCGATGTATTCGGGCGTGCACCAGTTCGTGCTGGACATTGAAACGGACAGCTCCAACGGGCCGTCGCCCTACACCGGCAGCGTTTCGGTGTCGGCGGGCACGGTGGCTTCGGCGGGCGCGCAGACGCAGACGGTGGACTTTGACGGCAACGTGGATCTGCT